>JAZSJL010000013.1:0-2766 GCA_045534355.1 Acutalibacteraceae bacterium | reverse complement strand
GGTGCTCTTTTGTTCATCCTATTCGGTTTTGGCTTTCTCCGTTAAGGACATCCCGCTTTTGAGAAGGTGATTTTTTTGTATTATTGAATTATATCCTTAAACTCCTGCAGGGCTTCTTCGTTGTATTTAGTGTAATCGCTTGTCATAAGTGGCACCTTGCCGTCTATGAGAAGCTTGAAGCCCTCCTCAACGCCCTTAAGGGTGTTTGGAACAAGTGTACCGTTGTTTTTCTGCATAAAGGTTCTTGGGCCCGTAATATCTGTTGAAACAGCAGGCAGACCGAGAATATCTGCTTCCACAATAACAAGTCCAAAGCCCTCGTAGTGTGAGGCAAGTATAAAGCCGTCGCAGGCTTTAACTATCGGTAATGGGTTTGTCATTGACAAAATAAGCACAACGTTGTTTTTGCAAGGGAGAGTTTTCACGTATTCGCAAAGGTCATCGTAGATGCCGTCACGCTGAATACCACCTATTATAATAAAGTATGTGTTTGGGTTTTCCTTCCATACGTTATTGAAGGCGTTAATCATTCTCTTGTGGTCCTTTTCAGGCGAAAAACGACCAACACTTATGATTACCTTTGCATCACTTGCCAGGATTTCCTTAACCTCGTCAAGAGTTTTGTTGCTTTCGGTTATGCCCTCGTCGAATGCGATTTCGCCATTTCCACGCTCAACGATTTCATCGTAGGCAATAATGTTTCTTGCAAGAACAAAGTTCTTTTTCTTTTTTACAAAGGTTGCTGTAGATTTCTCAATATCCTCTGTTACAAGGGCAACCTTGTCGTAGTGCTTGTAGGCATAGCGTAAAACGGAAATTCTCTGGTTGGCCTTAAGCTCGATTTCCTTAACCATATCGCTGTGCACATAAATTGCATTGTTGCACTTGAACTGTGAGAAAAGGAGAATCATCTTTGTTTCATAGCCGTTGAACTGAATTGCGCTGTCAATTGGTGCACCACCAAAGGTACGCTCAATTTCAAGCTGCCACTCTTTTTTCATAAGAGCCATCATAGGCTTTATCGGGAATTTCTTTTTGTTAAAGCTCAGCCACATTTTTTTCTTTAAGTAGCTTAAGTTGAATACACCTTGAATAGGGAAGTAGGTAACTCCCTCGGGGAGACCTGCAATTGTATCCTGGTGGAGCTTACCCTTTTCTGCAGGGAAGGAAACAATATAGTTATTTTCTTTAGTATCAAGGTTTTTAAGAAGGTTAAGACCTGCTGTTGTAATGCCGTTCTGGTCAAGGTTGCCTAAATAGATAAGAATGTTTTTCTTGCCGTTTTTAGCAATAGGCACTTCAGTTACGTGCTCACTTCTCTTACCGGTAAGCACAAAATCAAGAATAGCCCCCGTAGCCTGTGGGCAGTCAAAGGTACAGTACTCTTCGAGGAATGCTGAATCATCATATTCCTTTGGAGTACGCATCTCCTTAAGTAAATCCTCTAACGTTTTCACATTCGGGAACGGGAGGTCTGAAAGTGGCTTGTATACGCCTCGGTCAGCAAAGTAATCCTCCTGGTCGAAGGTGAAGAGAATAATCTTTTTGCCTGTGTTTGCATAGTCGTAGAAAACGCTGGAGTAGTCTGTTACAAGACATTCTGCACAGTTGAGGAAATCGTAGGTTTCGTATTCCTCAGGGAAGTTGCGAATATGCTTAAAGGTATCAAAATCTACGTCCTTTTTAGCAATTGGGTGAAGGTTAAGGTAAACTATTTCGTCCTCATCGAGAATTTTATCCAATTCATAGAGGTAATATTGGAAGTAAGCGTTTGCCTTTGCATCAATATTACCAACAGAGCCTCTCCAGGTTGGCATATAAGCATAAACTCTTTTGCCCTGAAGCTCAAGCTCCTCAATAATTTCCTGACCTCTGTCCTTGTTAAAGAAGGCAGTATTTCTCGGGTAGCCTGCAAGCACACACTCGCCCAAAGCAAGATTTTCCAGCATATAGTCCTCAACCATATGCTCCATTGTGTAACGGTTAGGGTAGAGAAGGTAGTCTGCACAAACAAAGTTTTTCTGTGCGTTGCCAATGCCGTGCATAGCGTTCTTTATACCCTTGCCAAGGGTCTTAAGTGGTGTGCCGTGCCAGGTGTTAAGGTACACCTGCCCTTTTTTCTTTAAGTAGAACGGTAAGAAGGTGTTATCGTTAAAAAGGTACTTTGCAGAAGCTAAAGCCTTCATATACTCTGTTGTGGAAAGCACAACGGGAATAACGCCCTGTATGTTGTATTTTTCAAGAATTGCTTCGAATTTTGGCTTTGTGCCAACACGACAGCTAAGGTAGATTTTGTAATCCTTGTACAAAGGATTTGTGGCAAGCTCTTTAACTAAATAAAAGATATTACCACTTATTTCCGTGCCGTGCTGTGATTCTAAAAGAATGGCGTGGTCGTCAATTTTTAATTTTCTGAACCACTTAACGTAGCGAAGCTTTGGAAGTGTATAAAGGAACCACTTGTAAAACGGAAGCTTCTTTAAGAATTTTTGGAATTTCTCTTTCATATTTCCCTCCAGAAATCAGATGCGTATGCAATCGTTTTATAGTTTGTCCGCAATTTATTTCATCCTCATTGAAATATCAAATGCCTCAACAGAGTGGGTGAGAGCACCAATTGAAAGTATATCTACACCAAGCTCTGCAACACTACGAAGGCGTTCCCTTGTAAGATTGCCGGAGGCTTCAAGTAGAGCCTTGCCACCAACAATTTCAACAGCCTGTGCCATAGTAGCGTTATCCATATTATCAAGCATAATTATATCA
>JAZSJL010000273.1:0-2626 GCA_045534355.1 Acutalibacteraceae bacterium | reverse complement strand
AATATCTGTGGCCGATTGTTCGTGAAATGAGTAAATCCGCCATTGAGAACAAGCAAAACTGAATTGGCGAAGGTTGCTATATTCCTTTCGATTGGCAAAAAGACTTTGAGCAGGAATATCTTGAACATATTAAATACTATTGTTTGGTGATGAGTGAGAACTATATAAGAAATCATTTCGCTGACATCAAGAAATATGCAAGTGTCATTGAAAATCGTTTGGATGATGAATGGTTCACAATGGAGAGTGCGTTGGCAGATAATGCAGAAGTATTCGCCCTCGCACAAAAGCATAATGTGAACTATATACTAATTGAAGATACGTACGAAATCAATATTGATTTATAACGATAAATTCCAATTTGTCGATCTGCGGTTCTAAAATAAGACATACTCCCAAAAAATAAAGGACTTCGAAAGAAGTCCTTTATTTTTTGTTCAAGCCGAATTGTATTGTTATGTTTAAAAAAGAAAAATAAATATAAAACCTCTTGATTTTTGGAAAATCATATAGTATAATATTCAAGCATTCG
Source organism: Acutalibacteraceae bacterium (assembly GCA_045534355.1). GTDB lineage: Bacteria > Bacillota > Clostridia > Oscillospirales > Acutalibacteraceae > DTU089. Next base: position 2,094 of record JAZSJL010000273.1, on the reverse strand, counting down.
GGAGCATAGCTCAGCTGGGAGAGCACCTTCCTTACAAGCAGAGGGTCATAGGTTCGATCCCTATTGTTCCCACCAAAAAAGGAAATCCAATTTTTGTGGGTTTCTTTTTTTCTATATAATCACTTTTTATTTTTCTAAATATTCAATTAAATTTTCCAGCACAGCTTCACAATCACTTCTGCCCAATGAGTACAAAGCATTTATAACGTCCGGGTTCTTTTCGGTTGCCTTTGTTTTAATCACTTTTGTGGGGCGTATAACGATTATTTTACCTTCCTTTTCAAGCTTTTCTATTAAATCGTATTGCTGTGAATATATTTGATTTCTGTTTCGTAGCGTTTTGCAGAATTCAGGGTAGTTCTTATAAAATAGCTTTGTAAATTTTATGGTTCCATTTTTTCTGTAGCCGTAGGGTCTTGTGAGGATTACAATTATTTTATCGTACCCTTCATCTATGCAGTATTGGAGTGGTACACTGTCTGCAACGCCACCGTCAAGGTAGGGTGTGCCTTCAATTACCACGTTTTTAGATAAAAAGGGCAGTGAGCCCGAGGCTCTCAAATATTCCATGCATTTGTAGTCTGCAATATCGTATATTTCGGGGTATTCAGCCTGTCCTGTAGTTAAGTTTGTAACAACAGCCCTAAATTGCATTTTATTGCTTCTGTAGGTATCAAGCTCCATAGGGTCAAGGTGATAGGGTAGGTCCTCAAAATAGAATTTTTTATCCATAAGGTCGCCTGTTTTGAGTAGTGAGCGCCAGCCTACAAATCTTTTGTCGGAGGAAAATCTTAAGTTGTACCTCAAAACTCTGCCAATTTGCTTTGATTTATAGTTAATGCCAAAAAGAGCCCCTGCAGATACACCTATGCACAAATTTGTTTCAATACCATTTTCCATTAATATATCAAGGGCACCTGCCGTGTATATACCACGCATTGCGCCACCCTCAAGTATAAGTGCAGATTTCATTTTGCTTTAACCTTCTTTATTGTTATTTCGTTCATCAAAAACAAAAGAGCACATAAGCTCAACAAAACAAATGGTGTAATTTTAAACGTAGTGGATGTTGCAACAAAACCGAAAACAAGCTGTATTGCAAAGCCTATTGCATATGCACCACCCATATGGAAGCCTGTTATATCAGCAGAGAACCTTTTGCCGAACCTTTCGGGTACGCTGTGAAGCACACTTGGGAATATAGGACCAAAGCCGAAGCCGATAAATAAAAGACCTACAGATGCTATTTCACCAATGGGTGCAAGCAGGAAGAGTAAGCCTGCAAAGGAGAAAATTATGCCACCTCTTATAAGGGTATTGTCGTTGAGTTTTTCTGAAACAAAGCCGGAAACAATCCTGCCAAGCATTATACCGGCATAATAAAGTGAAACCCACCTTGCTGCAATTGCAGGGCCGCTGCCGTATACATTAACAAGATGTGTTGCACCCCAGGTACCTATTGTGAACTCCATACTACAATAAAGACCCTGTGAAAGTATGCTTGTAATGAGTCCTTTGAATTTGAAAAAGTGGAATTTTTCATCGGAGCTATCCTGTTCTTCTTCAACAACTTGTTCATTTTTAGTTTTGCTTTGTGCAATCCACTTTTTGAGATTGAGTGCTACAATACCGGCAATAGCAAGCTGTATAAAAGCAATTATTTTATACGATGCTCGCCAGGATAAATTGTTATCAAGAACGAACGAGAGCACAAGTGGACTTATTGTTACACCAAGCGCCCACGAACAGTGCAACCAGCTCATATGCCTGGCTTTAAAGTGAAGTGAAACGTAGTTGTTAAGTCCCGTATCAATTGCACCTGCGCCATAGCTCATAATGACAGTAAAAATCATCATAATTATAATATTTGGTGCAATACTTATGCCAAAAAGACCAATTGCTGTAAGCAATATTGAAAAAAAGGTTACCCTTGGGGTTCCGAATTTTCTAATAACGTAGCCCGCTAAAAAGCTTACACCACCTGCGCACACACCCGTTATTATTTTATAGAACGAAGCAAAGCTTTCGGGTACGTTGAGCTCTATGTGTACAACAGGCCACGCAGCACCAAACATTGAGTCGGGAAGCCCCAAT
>JAZSJL010000105.1:0-1883 GCA_045534355.1 Acutalibacteraceae bacterium | reverse complement strand
CTTCTTACAGCATCGAGAGCCTGGTCAACAGGAATTGTGTACTGCCTTGCATCCTGCACACCATCAACTCTTCTTATAGCATCGGAGTGGCCTTGGCTCACACCCTTACCCCAGAAGGTATAGTCTGCACCATTGGGAAGAATACAGCTACCATAAAGCCTGTTAAGAGAAAACATACCGGGATCCCAGCCAACAGAAATAATACCGATATTGCCACCCTCTTTTGCAGCCATATCCACATTTTCGAAGTGAACCGGTATATTCTTGTGAGTATCGAAGCTGTCTACAACGTTGAAGTGCTTTGCCATTGCAGGTGTTTGCTCCGGCAAATCTGTTGCAGAGCCACCACACATAATAAGCACGTCTATTTCCTCTTTGTGAGAAAGAATATCATCTGTTTTGTAAACGGCAGCACCTGAAATTGTAGAAACTGTTGATGGTTCACGCCTTGTAAATACGCAGGTAACCTGCATATCGCTGTTCTGCTTAACGGCGCACTCAACTCCCTTTGCTATATTACCATAGCCGTAAAGACCGATTTTAATCATTTGTATCACTCCGTAAATAATATAGAAATAATTTTATATCTATATTTTTTTATAGTCAACCTTTTTTATTAATTTTTTCAAAAAAAATTACTCCCCCGGGGGGAGTAATTGATTATCACACCTTTGCAGATTTCTTTCTGTTTTTAATCATATAAAGACCCTCGTCCGCTGCCTCAAGAAAATCTCTTACGTCCGTATATTCAGGAGAGTGACGCTTGTAGCCCACACTAAATTGCAGGGTATATTCCTTACCCTCTTTCTTTGTGTTTTTTACAAGGCACTCGTTAATCTGACTGATAAAATCCTTGGGCTTAAAGTCTTTGTTTGTTTCGCAGATAATGACAAACTCATCTCCACCGTAGCGACAGGCAAAGTAGCTGGTTTTATCCACAATACCACGAATGGTGTTGGCTGCAATAACTATAGCTGCATCACCCTCAAGGTGACCGTATTCATCATTGATTTGCTTGAAGCTATCCAGATCCATAATGAAAACATATAAGTCCCTGTTATCGGGCTTGGATTTCATTTTACTATCCAGGTAATCCTCCATATGAGTTCTGTTATTAAGCTGTGTCATCGGGTCAATGGAAATAAGAAGCTCACGGGAATTTATATAAACGTGAAGCACAGCAAAGGCAATACCTGCACTAATCATTGGAGAGCCCACGAAAAGCACCTGCAGAACACCTGCAATAACAGGAAACAAGGCAAAGGACGCCAGAGAAAGCAGCTGGTTCTTACGAAGATAATTTTCTTTTTTGAATGCCTTTATAAATGACTTTATTGTGGTGTGAGCAATATACCAGGCACAAATAATAATCATTAAAGGATAAAGCTTACCTCTGTGATATTCACCTGTGGCAGAATCAATATAGAAAACCCACTTGTTTACATTGGAGCCCACAACAAGTGTTATAAGCACCAAAAGAGGAATGAGACTGAGAATTATGTTGCCCTTACTTTTAACAAGCCTTGAGTGTTGCTCACTTTCACTGAACAAAAACCAAAGGTATGCTACAACGCCTGTGAAAATATGATACACGCTGTTAACTGCAAAGGATGCTGTAGGGGATCTATCCCACCCTACATAAAACTCAAAAACGCCCCAGACTATATCACTTGAAAGAAGAATTACGGAAGCAATAATGAACCAGGCAAGCATAACTTGACCCATTCGTTTATCTATGCCCTTGCAGATTTTGCCAAAAATCATAAGTAGCTCTGCAATGCAAAAGGCATTGAAGGAAATGTACAACAAGCCTTCCATATATACTCTCCTTTCTAAATTTATCATTTACATACCTAAACAAATGCAAAATACATTTATATACT
>JAZSJL010000007.1:0-2902 GCA_045534355.1 Acutalibacteraceae bacterium | reverse complement strand
AGTGTGTAGCGACAAACGCTGATGCCATCCCTGCAGACTACAAGGAGTTTTACGGCTGCGACCACGTAGGTGGAATCAGCTACTACAACGGTAAAATCTATGCCGCAGTTGAAAATGAAGCCGAGGATTTTCATCTTGTTATTACATACGATTGCGAAACACTTGAGCTTATAGATATTTATGTTGTTGAGCCCGACAATCTTCCGGATGGAATTCCGTGGTGTGCTGTAGATGCCCAAAACGGTTATCTTTACTGCTCACCATTCCATGACGTTGAACGTATTCTTGCATTCGACCTTGAAACAATGGAGTTTTCACATTTCATAGAGCTTTCACGAACAGTTACCCGTATACAGGGTGGTGAGGTTTACGACGGACTTCTTTACCTTTCATACGATGCTGAAAACAGTAATACGGATTATATTTTAACTGTAGATATTGCAACAGGTGATGTAGAGACACTCTGCTCAAGAACAGTGCCCTCAATGGCAGGTAATGAGGCAGAGGGTGTAACAGTTTTCCCGATGGAAGACGGAAGCCTCATTCACGTTTTAGACTACGACAAAACAGTTGGTGTTTATGTAAGGCACTATGAATTAACTGAATAAATTTTATGAACCCCTTTAAAAACCCATAGAGTTTTTAAAGGGGTTCATTATTTTTGGATTAAACATTAAATCTAAAGAGAACAATATCTCCGTCCTGCATTACGTATTCCTTACCCTCAGAGCGAACAAGACCTTTTTCCTTTGCAACAGCCATAGAGCCACACTCCATAAGCACGTCGAAGGAAACAACCTCTGCACGAATAAAGCCTCTCTCGAAGTCGGAGTGGATTTTACCTGCTGCCTGTGGAGCCTTTGTGCCCTTCTTGATTGTCCAGGCTCTTACCTCAGGCTGTCCTGCCGTAAGGTAGCTCATAAGACCCAAAAGGTCGTAGCTTCTTTCAATAAGTAAATCAAGACCACCTGTTTTAATGCCAAGCTCTGCAAGGAACATTTCTTTTTCATCCTTATCCAGCTCTGCAATCTGTGATTCAAGCTCTGCACATATCGGAAGCACCTGGCTTCCTTCCTCTGCAGCAATTGCCTTAACAGCGTTGTAACGAGCGTTTGTATCTATTTGTGAAGCGAAATCCTCCTCGCTCATATTACAAGCGTAAATAACAGGCTTTGCTGTAAGGAGAGCTACAGTATCAATAATAGCCTTTTCATCCTCTGTAAGCTCAACTGTTCTTGCACAAAGACCGTTGTCAAGGGCTTCTCTCACTTTTTCTAAAACTGCAAGCTCTGCAGCAAGTGTTTTATCACCCTTCATAGCCTTTGTTGTTCTGTCGATTCTTCTCTGGAGAATTTCAGCGTCTGAAAGGATAAGCTCAAGGTTTATTGTTTCAATATCTCTCTGTGGGTTAACGTCGCCGTCAACGTGCATAATGTCGTCGTTGTCGAAGCAACGAACAACGTGAATGATAGCGTCAACCTCACGAATGTGAGAAAGGAATTTGTTTCCAAGCCCCTCGCCTTGAGATGCACCCTTAACAAGACCTGCAATATCAACAAATTCAATTGTTGCAGGTGTAACCTTAACAGGGTTATACATTTCGCAAAGAGCGTCAAGCCTTGCATCGGGAACAGCAACAACACCAACGTTTGGCTCTATTGTACAGAAAGCGTAGTTTGCTGCCTGTGCACCTGCGTTTGTGAGTGCATTGAATAATGTGCTTTTGCCAACGTTTGGCAAGCCGACAATACCAAGTTTCATATTACTAAATACTTCCTTTTGAAAAAATACAAGTTATTTTACCACATTACAAGGCGTATTTCAATATATTCAATAAAGAATATTTAGTGTTGAAAATTCAATACTAAATTTGAGGTGATTTTTTGGAATTCAGAACAGACCTTGCTTTGGAAAGGCACCAAATGTTAGGTGGAAAGCTTGATGGCGTAAGGGTGAGTGAAACAGAGAACGAGGAGTGTAAAACAACTATAATAGAAATTGAATCCCAACAGTCAGCACAAAAGCTTGGCAAGGGTGTAGGTAAATACATTACAATTGAAATGAATCCGTTTTCCAATGAGGCAGCAGCATCTGCAGGACGATTGAAGGCGATAAAGGAGAGTCTGCTTTCCCTGTTGCCTGAGGGTGATGGCACCGTGCTTGTGGTGGGTATAGGTAATTCTGATATGACAGCCGATGCTCTCGGACCCTACACGGCTTCAAAAATTTTTGCCACAAGGCATATAAGTGGTGAGCTGAAGGAAAGTATAGGGCTCAATTGTAAACTACGTCCCGTTGTTGCAGTTTGTGCAGGAGTTTTAGGGCAAACCGGTATAGAAACAGGGGAGTACGTAAAAAGCATTTGCGAAGCTGTAAAGCCTTGCTGTGTGGTTACAATAGATGCCCTTGCAGCAGGTAGCGTAACAAGGCTTGGTAAAACTGTGCAAATGTCAGATACAGGTATTTCACCCGGCTCGGGAATAGGTAATACACGAAAGAGAATAGATGAGGAGTATATAGGTGTTCCTGTTATTGCTATAGGTGTGCCAACGGTTGTGGATGCTGTAGCATTATCTTGTGAGCTGTGTGGCGTTAACCCCGAGGAATTAGAAAATGAAGAAATTAAGAAAACAGAATCCTTTATAGTCGCACCAAAGGACGTGGATTTTCTTATTAAAAATGCCTCGTACCTTCTTTCCTTGGCAATTAATTGTGCTCTGCAGCAGGAGCTTTCAGAAGTCGGATCGTAGCCATGTCGTTCTGTGAGCCAAGGAGTTGGCCATTAGTATTGTCTTCCTAAGACCGCTTGGCCTCCGACTTAAGGACGTGGATTTTCTTATTAAAAATGCCTCGTACCTTCTTTCCTTGGCAATTAATTGTGCTCTGCAGCAGGAGCTTTCAG
>JAZSJL010000103.1:0-10073 GCA_045534355.1 Acutalibacteraceae bacterium | reverse complement strand
AGAAAATTTTAAATGCTTTAAACGAAAGAGATATACCCATAATTTCAGATATTCCTACAGAAAGCTTTGTGTTTGGTGATTTTACTGTTGAATTTGTAAACACAGCTGAAAATGAATTTACACAGGCAGCCGGAGAAAACGGCAACAGCATTGGCATAAAGCTGACTAAGGGCTCTAAAAAGGCTTTTCTTGCTGCTGATTTTACAAATAACGGTGGCTTTGAAAACGCCTTTGCAGAGCAAATAGGTGATATAGATTTGCTTAAAATAGGGCACCACGGGTATTTCGGCTCCTCATCCCCTGATTTTTTAAGGACACTTACCCCTGATATTGCAATCTGTACAAACTATTTAGGCAAAATTTACCCCAACGTTAAGTGGAGCTTAACTATGGTGGCAAGGGTACCAATCTTTTCAACGGCACACAGAAACGGAATTATAGCTACTTTTACAGATTCCGGAAAAATTGTTCTAACAGAAAATATAATGTAATGAAAAGCCGTCAGTTCACTCACAGAAGTGAACCGACGGTGTTTTTTTATTTCTTATGAAGTTCGCTGACAATCAACTCTATAGAGTAGTTATATTTTTCTTCATAGTCATGAATCATAGCTATTGCATCTTTGCCTATAAGTAAAACATCATTATTTCTTATTAGGTGAGCATATTCAAAATTATAAAAATCAAATTGAGAAAGAGAAAAGCGATAACCTCTTTCAGCTTCATAATCCAAATACGGATGATTTTCGCATATAAAATCCTCCAACGTCATCTGCTGAATAGGAATAGTTTTCGTATCTTGTTCCCATGAATTTACTAATAGACCCGCCCCATCATATACATTACATTCTTCAAGAACTACAGTAGGCGTATCGTAATAAAATGTAAAATCCTCTATACCATCATCGCCATCCCATGCTTTGTAATAATACTCGCCTTTCAAATCCCATTCAGAAGACACTACGTCTCCACTGCAGTCTCTTATGTTCCATACACCTAAACCTTCGTCAAACGAACAAATGATAACCACATCCAAAATTTCACGGCAGTACTTATACTGATTTTCCAATTGGATATAGTACACGTCTGTTCCACCGGTCAAATCAGTTTCTCGATTTGATAGTGAATAGTCTGTTACTGCATCGCCATAATTCGCTCTCAATTCTTTTTCAAGTGCAACATCATCAAGCTCATATCCTGTCAATGGGATGAATGAACCTCCGTTATGTGTGCCATTATTGTCCTTTTCGCACTTATCCAGAATCCAGCCATTATCGTATAAACCATATTGAAGAATCAAATCAATGTTTCCTTCGATTTTACCGGTCTCATTTTCACATAAAAGCATAGCCTCAACATACACAACATCTGTTTTCTCATCAATATCCGTCTGTCTTTTCACAATTGATACGTTCTCTACTGTATAATCGGAATAATTAGATAGTATGTATTTATTTGTCGATAAATCATTTTTGATTTCCTCTTCGTTTTTTACCGGTAGTGTTCCACAACTGCTAAAAACAGTCAAAATTAGCACCGCAACAAGTAATAATGTTAATTTTTTCTTCATAAATTTTACTCCTTAAACAAAAAAGTGCGCAGCTAAAGCCACGCACAAAAAACACATAGCTCCAACTGTCGCCAAACAAAATTTCACCATTCTTACTTTAAGCAAGCATGAGAAAACAGAGCATCTGTATTTTTATCAAATTAGATAAAAACAACTTGCTCACAGTAAGTATTTTTCTATGAAATTTTGTTTGGCACATATAATTTAACATGCATTTTTTAAAAAATCAACACTATACAACAATATCCGAGATTCACCATTCACTTGAATCTCGGATACCTAAATAAATCTTCACTTTTAGTTTTTAATACAGCATTTTCACTAAGCTTTCAATTGCAGGGAAAAACAAATTGAAAATATGTGGGAATACTACTGCAAATGCAACAGAAAGCACAAGGGTAATTGAATATCTCTCAAGGAAAGAGGATGCATAGCAAACGCCGAAAAACGGACTTAAAATCACCTTAAGAAGCTTACTTTTTCCACCGTAGAGCTGTTCTTTAAAGGAAAGCACATCCTCAAAGGAGCAGGTGCAGTTTGCAAGGAAGGAAACACCCAACCACACAAGCCCATACGCCTGAAAAGAGGTTGTTTCTATCAGATAGAAAAGTCTGTATGCACCTGTAAGTAAAAATGAACAGCCGATAAGGAAATTCATTGTAAACGGAAGCCAGCAAATAAGACAGGCTTGCTTAAGGCTCCTTGTAAGCTCGTGTTCAACGTGACCACAAAGCTCATCTGCACGAAGGAGTCTTACGTCCTCAACAGGAACAAGGCAAAGTCTGCAAGCAACGTGCTCCCAGAAGGCTCTGAGTAGTGCTCCACAGAAGGTGATATATCTTGTAATTATGTATAAAACTGTCATTCAACCTCACCCGTCCCTTCTGTGAATAGCTGCTGTGCCGTAAGCTTACCTGCAAGGTAGTCGTTTACCCTGTCGGAAATTTCCACACCCTGCTCCTCTAATGCAGACTTAAAGGTTTCAACCGAGTCGGTATTACCAAGCTCGTTTTCAATTACTATTGCAGTAAGGTAAATTACTGCATACTCCTGCATAGCAAGACCTTCATCTAAAGCCTTTTTAGCCTCTTCATTTTTGCCCTGACAGCAAAGTGCCATTGCCTTAAGACGCTGAAGCTCTGCATTGTTGGGGTTATACTCAATACCCTTATTTGCCCAGCGCACAGCCTTTTCGTAGTTGCCGCTAAGCCTTTCAATAGAGGTGTACAGGCTATAGCCGTCTGCGTCCTCTACGTTCCACTCTATGATTTTACCTGCCAGCTCTTTAGCCTTTTGCACATCGCCATCCTGGGACTCTACAAAGCCCAGCTCATATGCATACAGCCACAAATATGTTGGCAGGAGCTTTTCTGTTTCAAGCATATACTGGTAAGAATCATCGTACTGCTCCGACATATATGCAAACATATACTGACAGAAGCGCACCATACCTTCACTTGCAGGTACCAGCTTTGTAGTTTTTCCGTCTACGGAGCGAACAGAGATGTCTTTGTCTATGAGAGAGCCGATTTTAGTCATAATCTCCTCATACAGTTCTTCATTCCCAACCTGGTAATCAGCATATTCCTCTGCACTTATAATATTATAAAACTCCTGCATTGTGCCGTAGAGCACAAGGCTTTCATCCCTCATATCGGTATACTGCTTGTAGAAGGGAAGCCTCTTTTCAAAATCTGTAAGAGCCTTTTCCACAAGAGTGGCAACCTCGTACATAGAAGCTGTACCCTCAGGCATTGTGCTGAACTGAAGCTGTGCAATGCTTAAATACGCCTTTTTAGATTCTATTTCCTTTTTCTTAAATTCAGCAGCAGCTGATTCATAGTAAAGCAGAGCCGTGTTAAGCTTATTCTCTTTTTCTGCCTGCTCTGCCTTGTAAATTAAGTTATAGGAGCTGAATTCCTCAAAGAAATTCATAACGGAGGAAACAGAAAGCACAATGACTGCAATTGCAATAACCACACTCAATATACCAAAGGGATAGTGCTTCATATTCTCCCTACAAACAGAGCAATACTGGTAGCTCCTGCCGTGAGATTTATCTTTTCTGCGCTCACCACAGCACTCGCACAATTCCTCATCGGGAATAATACCTAACTCATCGGCGTATGCCTCAATAAACTCTTCCTCTGGCATATCCTCTGCATTTTTTAATTCCTCACGGAATATGCCTGCAAGCATTTCCAATTCATTGTTGAGGGCTTCTGCTGAATAGCTACCCTCACCACTATTTCTGCTGAAAACAGCATCCTCTCTTGAGTCGGGGTTCACTTTCTTTTCGTCAGCCAAAGAAAAACCTCCTTTATAAATTATCCAGTTCATTGTACCACTATTTTACAGAAAATTCAATAAACAGATAATATAAAGGAGGTTGTCAAATATTAAATTTTTATAAACTTAATTACGCTTTTTGACTTTGATTTCACTTGAGGTTAAATCAAAGATTGAAGCAATTACTGCACAGCCAACTACCGTGACAATAAGCTCTGGCACCATATAGCCGGCGTTGTATGTAAGGGAATATTTCCACACAGCTGCAAAGCCGTCTGCATAATCTGCCCAGATAGTAACACCACTTACAAAGTGGCAAACAAATCTTATAATTGATACCACAATCGCACCAAGAGAAATAGCAAGAGCTTGATTTTTCACCTTGTTTTTGAACATTCCACTCAAACCGAGAGCACCGAAAGCTAATATGTAGTCGGCAAATATGAGTATGAGATATGCCACTATGCCACTTACATATGAGAAATTTTCAAGTCCGAAAAGCATTTGAATAACACCCATACATAAACCTGAAAATACACCCCATTTAAGACCATGGCGATATGCTACTACAACCATAGGTACCTGACTGAAAATCGTCACACTTCCACCAAACGGAAATTCAATAACAGGAATCTCCGATAATATGGTAGCAAGCGCCAACATTATTGCTGTTTCTGCAAGTCGTCTGATTTTTTGTGTTTTCGTTAAATTTTCCATAAATTTTTCCTCCGAATTAAAATCTCCCTACGGCGGTTACTTTGCCATAGGGAGATACTCTCAAAGGATATTTTTCCTACGGCGGCATTATCCGCATCAGGTTATTAGGGTCAGAAAAGGATTGTTTTCTTTCTCAGCCGACGTCCGTCAGCTCCCCTGTTTTATTTTCGGCAAAAGATGTAGCTACTATCTTTGCAAGAATTATTATACACTCATTTTTAAAAATGTCAACAAAATTATATCAGCTTTACTCTGAAGGGAATATTCTCCCCACACATTCTTTTTGCAATTCTGAAAATTGCTTTTCCACCCTTGCAATCTGCAGGGATACTCTCACCGTTCACAAATTTATAAATCTCCACAGAATCAGGGATAATACCAAGAAGCTGTGCGCCAACCTCATCTATATATGAATCCACATCTATATTCTTATGAAGCTTTTTGTTGAATTTATTTACAACTAATTTAACCTCGGTTTTACCTGCCGTGCGTACACTTTGTGCTGCATAGGAGGCTGCTCTTATACTGACAGTATCGGGAGTAGAGATTATAATGCAGGAATCCGATGCACTAAGACTGAGCCTGAAGCCACTTTCCAATCCTGCAGGAGAATCCAGAAGAATAAAATCAAAATCCTTTTTTAATGAAGATAACATATTACCAAAAGCATCTTTCGTATACTCCTCGCTGAAATCCACAGGGGCAGGTAAAAGGAAAAGGCCTTTTTCTGCTTCAAGCACTGCTTTTCTGTATTCGCAGTTACCCTTTATAACGTCACCCCAGTTGTAAACTGTTTTTTCGGAAACGCCTAAAAGAATATCAAGGCTACGCACACCGATATCCATATCTACAAGCAAAACCCTTTTACCCTGTAAGGCAAGCACCTTGCCTACACCACAACAAAAGCTAGATTTGCCTACACCACCCTTTGCCGATGCAACCGTTAAAATATCCATAGCACTATCCTATAAGTGTATTGGGTGTGCCAAGCACATCCACACTCTCCTTCTGGCTGAAATAGTAATTGTATATCTCTGCTGCAACAACAGATGTTCCACTACCTGAACTTGCATTTTCTGCTACAACTGCAACTGCAATTTCAGGTTTTTCGTAAGGCGCAAAGGATATAAAGAAGCCGTTGTTACAGGTCATTGTAACACCCGATGCCGTTTGCCTTTTAACCTGTGAGGTACCTGTTTTACCTGCTGCAGAAACAACACAGTCATCAAAATGATACTGACAGGAGCTGTTAAGAATAACCTGACGCATACCCTGCTTAACAATATCAAGATTCTTGCTGCTACAGTTAAGAGTATTTATAACCTTTGGCTCTGTTTCGTATATGATCTCCGACATATCGGAGGATAATACTGATTTAATTATATATGGCTGATACCTTGTGCCACCGTTGGCAATAGTTGATGCATAATTTGCAAGCTGAAGTGGTGTGAAAAGGTTATCGGACTGACCGATTGCTGCCTGTACCGTATCACCCGGGTTCCACACCTGACCGGCTGCCTCTTTATTGGCAATGCTTGCAAGCATACCCTCTGCCTCGGGGAGCTCAATGCCTGTTTTCTGACCAAGTCCCAAGAGGTTACAGTACTTATTCATTTTATCTATACCCATTTCCTTACCCATTTCGAAGAAGAAAATGTTACAGGATTTTTCAAGAGCTGTGGTTACGTTAAGGTAGCCGTGCCTGTCCAGACACTTAAAGGTCTGGTCCTCTAAAACATAGGTCTGACCACAATAGCGTGCGCTGTTTATGTCTATTGTTTTTTCTTCAAGGGCAGCAAGAGCAATTGCAGGCTTCATTGTGGAGCCCGGAGCATATGCACTTTGCAAAGCTCTGTTCCACAAAGGGCTTGAAAGGTCTTTTACAAGAATATTGTAATCCTCAAAGTACCTTGTAATATCATAGGTTGGTAAGGAAACACTTGCAAGCACTGCACCTGTGTTACAATCCATTACCACAACTGCGCCCGTACAATCAAAGTATGCAGAATTTCTGTTATCAATAAGCATCTGCTGTAGAGCCTGTGTTGCAACCTTTTGCAGGTCGGAGCGAATTGTAGTTACAACGGTGGAGCCCTGCTCCGGCTTAATCAGGAAATCCTCATGAACTGTGCCGTCGGAGGCTGTGGTAGTTGTTTTTATACCGTTTTTGCCTCTGAGGTAGCCTTCCATTGCAGCCTCAATGCCACTTTTGCCGTACCTGTCATTGAGAGAATATGCATTGTTTTTAAGTCGCATAACGTCTGTTGCTGTAAGAGATTCATCCTTAAGAGCTTCGTCTAACTTAACCTGTTCTCTTTCGTATTCCTCTGCACTGATAGCACCCACAACACCTAATAAATGAGAGTAGCTTATAGTATCATCGTATTCTCTGTAGCTGATTCTTTCAGATTTAACGCCCGGGTACGTTTCACTCATTTCCATTATTATGGAAACAATCTCAACAGGCACATCCTCTGCAAAGGTATAGGGTGAAGGAGTTGAAAAGCCTAAATATTTCATACCGAAGCAAACAGATGCAATTTTTCTTGCATCCTGCTTTGAGTAGTCCTCAAGCTTATATCTTTCTATGAGTGCATCAAGGCACTCGTCGGCAGTTGATTTCTCACCATTTTCCATTTCAAGCATAGCTTCGGAAACCATATACTTGAATTCTGCCTCTTTATCAGGGTCAATTATAAGCTTACCCTTTTCGTATATAACGGGAAGTCTGTCTATCCACCGGATTTTATTTTCCTCAAAGAGCTTAATAAGAGAGAAAATCAGCTCGTTTCTCTTTTCCTGCTCCTTGGCTGACGGGAATTCAGAATATTTGAACATAACAACGTTACCCTGCCTGTTTATCACAAGAGGGTTACCGTTGCTGTCGAGAATTTCACCACGGGGTGCCTTTACTGCACTTGTAGATACAGAAAGGCTTTTTGCTTCTGCCTTGTGCTTGTCGCCATCGATAAGCTGGTTTTTACCAACAACGAAAACGAGAAGCACAAAAAGAACAGCGATGATTATAACACCCGACACTCTTCTTTTTTTTCTGATTTCAATAGACATATAATTTCCTACTTCAACATTTTCTGTTACTGCTCTGTTTTATATGCAGTAAATACTTTTTTTATAATGTAATAAAAAACGGGAACAAAAATTAACGTGTACACAAACGAAGGAAGGTAAAAGGTTGAAATCTGTCTCCAAGGTACGATACCTATGGAAATACTGTAATTCACTATTACGTAGAGCACCTCATATATGGCCGTAGCACCTGCACTTAAAACAAATGCCGTAACAATATTGTTCTGCATAAGGTGACTTATGAGAATACTGCAAACAGCACACAGAATAGTAAGCACCAAAGCATTGAAGCCCTCAAGACCTGCAGCAGTATCTGCCAAAATACCACAGGCTGCGCCAAAAATTGCAGCAGGAATTTCTCTCTCGTGCATTGCAATACTTATAGCCACACACACCAAAAGGTATGCTCTTGCACCAAAAATCTCGGGGAAAGAAACGCTTGTGCTTTGCAAAACAAAAGCAATTAAAATAATTGCGCTATATATACCATATCGAATATACTTCGGCTTATTATCTCCGTAGTGCAAGCGAAACCCTCCTTTTATTGATGTTTGAACTAATTATTCTTTAATTTCGCCCTCGCCCTGCCCTGCAAAATCTGTTATTACAAAAACGTCTGTAATATCATCGGGTAAGCAATAGGGCTTTATTTCTGCATAGTATGCAGAGGTAATTTCATCGTTTTTAACTGCATTTACCTCGCCGATAATCAATCCACCGGGGAAAACGCCACCTGCACCTGAGGTGCAAACTATTCCACCACTAACAATAGAGGTTGAGCTGTTCAAGCCATATAGCTTGCAAAGTCCTTTACTGTAAAGTGCAGTATCACCACTTACATAGCCATACTCCTTAGTACCTGCCTCGTATGCACCTATATTAACTCGTGGGTCAAGAACAGAATAAACCACACAGGTAGTAAAGCTGACTTTTTTTACTACACCAACTACGTACTCACCGTATATAACAGGGTCACCAACGCTTACGCCGTGGTTTGTGCCTGTGTTGAGCACAAAGGAATTGTAGGCATCTGTTGCATCCTTTGAAATCACAGAGCCGTAGCTGAATTGATAGTCAGCATTTTTCTGCTTGATGCTGTAAAACTTTTCGTATACCTCTACCTTGTTTTTCAGCTCCTCATAGTCAGCTGTTTTCTTGCGTTCCTCGGCAAGCTGTTTTTCAAGCTCAACTATTTCTGCTCTGTAGAGCGTGGAGGATTTAAAGGAAGCTGATACGTCACCCAAGCTATCGGATATTATATCCGAAAGCCTTTGAAGTGGTGAAAATATTGTGCTCACAGCAGAGGTTAACGGTGAAGATGCATTGTGGCTCACAGATGCGAAAACTACACCTGCTAAAACCACGACAACTATCACAATCAGCATTTTAAAGCTGCTGCTTTGAAAAAATCTCTTCATAATTATTTACCACTGAAGCCTAAAAGGTCTTTTTCCAGGCAGATGCCTGTTCCGTTTACAACACAATCGAGAGGATTTTCTGCTACACGCACAGGCATACCTGTTTCGCTGGCAATAAGCTTATCCAATCCCCTGAGAAGTGCTCCACCACCTGTAAGAGTAATACCTCTTTCTATAATATCGGCAGCAAGCTCAGGAGGAGTTCTGTCGAGAGTGTATCTTATAGAATCAAGAATCTGGTCTACGGGGTCAGCAAGGGCTTCACGCACCTGCTCACTTGTAATTTCAACTGATTTGGGAAGACCGTCAATAAGGTTTCTTCCTTTGATTTCCATTGCGGCTTCACCCTCGTAAGGATATGCAGAGCCTAATTTTAATTTAATATCTTCTGCACTTCTTTCACCGATAAGAAGATTAAAGGTTCTTTTTACGTAAGAGATAATTGCTTCGTCAAAGGTATCACCCGCAACTCTTACGGATTTTGAAGTAACAATATCACCTAAAGAAATAACCGCAACCTCACTTGTACCGCCACCAATATCAACAATCATACTGCCTGTTGCATCTAAAACGGGAAGACCTGCACCAATTGCCGCCGCCATAGGCTCTTCAATAAGACTTACGTATCTTGCACCCGCACTTTTAGCGGCATCGTGAACGGCTCTTCTTTCAACCTCGGTAACACCTGAGGGTATACAAATCATAACTCTTGCTCGATTAAAGGGTGAACCGCTTATTGCTCTTTTGATAAATTCCTTAAGCATATCAGATGTCATATCAAAGTCGGCAATAACACCATCTTTAAGAGGTCTTACGGCTGTGATTGAGCCCGGAGTTCTGCCTATCATTTTTTTAGCATCTGCACCAACTGCAACAACGGTTTGCGGGTTGGTTCTTTCATCAACCGCAACAACAGAGGGCTCTCTTATAACAATACCCTTTAGTTTAACGAATACAAAAGTATTGGCTGTTCCTAAATCCACACCTATATCT
>JAZSJL010000297.1:0-2981 GCA_045534355.1 Acutalibacteraceae bacterium | reverse complement strand
CTGCAATGTATGAAATACCTTCACTCTTAAGAGATACACCGGGGCTTGATGAAGATGTCATAACACGCTTACCTGTTGCAGCAACACCAAGAACCATATTTACGGCAGCAATTTCACTTTCTGCCTGAAGGAATACGCCGCCGATTTTAGGCATACGCTTTGCCATATAAGCAGCGATTTCTGTCTGAGGAGTAATAGGATAACCGAAGTAGTGCATACAGCCTGCTTTGATAGCAGCCTCAGCAATAGCCTCGTTACCTTTCATTAAAACTTTTTCACCCATTTATTTCACCTTACCTTTCAACTGTAATTGCACAATCAGGGCACATTGTTGCACAGAAAGCGCAACCAATGCACTGGCTCTCATCAATGCAGTGAGCGGGATGATGTCCCTTTGCATTGAGCTTTGAAGAATCAAGTTCAACAATTTTCTTAGGACATGCAGTTATACACAAACCACAGCCCTTGCACACATTTTCTGCAAATGTTACCTTTGCCATTTTTCTTCCTCCAATCAAGAGTTAAAATATTATACTATTTTATTTTGTAAAGTCAGCGGAAAGAGATTTTCTACTTTACCGTTGAGATTATTAACTAAATCAGCTCTGACTGCTGTCATTTTAACAGGCAAGCCGGAGATTTCACTTAAGCGTTGTGTTTCACTTACAGATGCCAAAATATCCTCAGGGGTAGTAAGCTCACCAAGATTCGAGTTATTAACAATAGCTGTAAAATTAACCTTACAGGCAACCTCAATTTCTCTCATAATCTGGAGAGCATCCTCTGCTGTAGGGGTTAAAGGACGGAATTTATTGAAAACAAAAAGCATTTCATAATCATTCTCGTCTTTAATAGAGTCAGCATATCTACCTAAAGCATATGCACCTCTGTCATCGCCACCGATATCCATTATAGCACTTTCTTCGTGATTATCAAGAACAGAATATACATCTTGAGGAAGTGCAGGTAAATCTACATTGGATGATGCAAACTGTGATGATATAAGGCGCACACCTGCTCCCGTAAGCTCCTCAAGACTATCTCTTGTACGGAAATACGGGTTTACTATATCAAGGTCGGCAATAACAACGCTCTTGCCAAGGCTCTTGAGATACAAAGCATAGTTTACTGCTATGTTTGTTTTACCCGAGCCATAGTGCCCTGCAAACAATGTTATTCTTTTACTCTGCATCTCATTCACCTCTTCATCAATAAAAATATTATAACTTATTTCTCATGATTTTTCCACTTGTAGTTTTAGGAAGCTCATCTCTGAACACAACTATACGTGGATATTTGTAAGGAGCTGTTTTCTCCTTAACATACTGCTGAATTTCTTTTTTAAGCTCCTCGGTCGGCTCGGTTCCCTTAACAAGAACAATACTTGCCTTAACAACCTGACCTCTCACCTCATCGGGAGCAGCTGAAACGCCACATTCAAGAACGTACGGAAGCTCCATAATAACGCTTTCGATTTCAAATGGTCCTATACGGTAGCCTGATGATTTAATAACGTCATCAACTCGACCAACGTACCAATAGAAGCCATCCTCATCCTTCCAGGCAACGTCACCTGTGTGGTAGTAGCCATCGTGCCAAACCTCTTTGGTTTTAGCTTCGTCGTTGTAGTAGCCTGTAAAGAGACCACATGGTGCACCGTCTTTAACATTAACAACGATTTCACCGTTTTCACCAACAGGAACCTCGTTGCCGTCTGCATCAATAAGCTTAACGTCATAAATAGGAGCAGGCTTACCCATTGAACCAATCTTGTGGTCGGCACCTGTCATATTACCGATAATCATTGTGCTTTCCGTCTGACCGAAGCCTTCGAGGATCTGCAAGCCTGTAGCCTTTTCAAACTGACGATATACCGCAGGGTTAAGAGCCGCACCTGCTGTTGTCATATGCTTAACGGATGAGAAATCGTATTTGGATATATCCTGCTTGATCATCATTCTGAGCATTGTTGGTGGTGCACAGAAGGATGTAATATGGTGCTTTGCAAACATTGGTAAAATATCTGCAGCATCGAATCTGTCAAAGTCATAAACAAACGTTGCTGCTTCACATAGCCATTGGCCGTAAAGCTTACCCCACATTGACTTTGCCCAGCCTGTATCGGAAATTGTGAAATGGAGACCGTCGGGGTCAACATTGTGCCAATACTTTGCAGTATGGAAATGACCAAGTGCATATTTATAGTTGTGAGCTGCGATTTTAGGATAACCTGTTGTGCCTGACGTAAAGAACATAAGCATAAGGTCGTCTCCACCGGAAGCGTCTGCACCTCTTTCGTAATGGGAGCTAAAGAGAACTCTTTCTTCGTCAAAGTTTCTCCAGCCCTCACGCTCGCCGTTAACAATAATTTTATGCTCAAGGGTTGGACAGGTCTTTGCAGCAAGGTCAACCTGATGTGCTGTATCTCCGTCTGCTGTACAAAGAATAGCCTTAACACCTGCAGCCTGGAAGCGATACTCAAAATCGTGCTCCTGTAGCTGGTTAGGAGCAGGAATTGCAACAGCACCAAGCTTATTAAGACCAATCATTGCATACCAATACTGGTAGTGACGCTTAAGCACAAGCATAACTCTGTCGCCCTTCTTGATACCAAGGGACTTGAAGTAGTTTGCAGCCTGTGCAGAATTACGCTTAACATCCTTGAAGGTAATGCGTCTTTCGGTTTTATCTCTTGAAATGTGAAGCATTGCAAGCTTGTCGGGCTCTTTATCTGCAAGAACATCAACAAGATCAAATGCAAAGTTGAAATTATCTGTATTCTTAAATGTGATTGACGTAGGTGTACCGTTTTCGTTTTCGGAAACATCAACATAGTTTCTGTAAATACGCTCTTTAGTATCCTTTACGCCAACCTTTGTATCCTTAACAACCTTAGCAGTCTGTAGCTCAGGAATTGGCTCACCATTAGGATTAAGAACAATAGCATAGAAAAGGCAATCCTCACCATCGACAGCAATCAT
>JAZSJL010000184.1:0-4431 GCA_045534355.1 Acutalibacteraceae bacterium | reverse complement strand
ATATTCAACCGTATTATAGTTGAATATTTGTTTGATTGTCAATATTTTTGTCTGTTTTTGCAATATTTAGTCTTAATTTCATAACAAACAATTAACAATTTGTTATTGAAATAATCTATATTTTCCTTTATAATATATGTGTGTAAATTTGTCATGTTACAAATATTTCCAATATATCAACAGGAGGTTATTTATGAAAAAAACAGGCTTTTCAAAAGCTATGCTTACCATTTTTGCAGTTTTGCTTCTTTTGGGCACACTTTGCACAGTTGCCTTTGCAGCAGACGAGGTAAAAAACTGTGGTTTAGCATACGGCGAAATCGTTCCTACAGATGCTAATTTAAAAGCACAAAAAAACAAATATGAGTTTTATGGTGACTCCGGCAACCTTTACTTTATGCGAATAAGCAAGGGTAAGGAAAATGCTTGGTTTGCTGTTGAAATTTATGCAGACGCAGGCTACAAGGAGCAAATAAGAAGCTTTAAGGATGAGTACAGCAAGACCCCCGGCAACAAGCCTCTTTCAATCACCTGGAACTTCAAGACAATTGCAAGCGGCACTTACTACGGCAGATGCTATACCTACTATGTGGATGGTGATAACAAGGTTACCGACACAAGCTCCTTTAAAACCTTCACAATAAGCATCAACCGTATTGCGAAGAGAGAGGTTCCTCTCAAGAGCCTTACTACTACCTCAAATGGTATGAAAATCACCTGGTCACAGGTTCCAACTGCTACAAAGTACAACGTTTACAGACGTGCAGCTGGCGAAAAGCATTGGACATACCTTAAAACATTAGGTGCAGATGCTACTTCTTATGTTGACACAGCACCAAAAAGTGGTAACTACTACGCATACACAGTTAAATGTGGCGACGGCAAAAACGTGAGCCTTTACAACAAAAAAGGCCTTTTCACATACTATATTGCACAGCCAACCATTAAGGGTGTGAACGGCGTATACTCCTCGGGTGCTGCACAGCTTCAATGGAATGCTGTGAACGGTGCAAAGGGCTACTATGTATATCGCAAGGGAGGCTCCTTAAGCAATTACGATTGGAAGCTTATTGCAACAATCAAAAACGGAAAAACAACCTCCTATATCGACTACAAAGCAACAAGCGCTGACTGGAACTACACCTACACAGTAAAGGCATTCAACGGCAAGTACAACAGTGCCCACGATGCTACAGGTGTTGAGTTCAATTATATCCCTGCTCCTAAAATCACAAAGGTCGGACCACACCACGAGGGTATGGAAATAACCTGGAACGCTCCTGCAACAAACGTTGCAAAGTACCACGTTTATCGCAAAAACGGAACAGCGTGGAAGCTTGTTGGTACTACCACAGCGACATCATTTGTTGATAAGAGCGTTACTTCAAACAACGCATACACATATACTGTTAAGGCTGCTTGCAGCACTAACGTGGGCGCATTCAATCAAAAGGGCGTTTCACAGACATACCTTGCAACACCTAAGCTTAAATCCCTCTCCTTCGACTACAGCTACAGAGGTATAATTAACTGGGAGCCTGTAAATGGTGCTACCGGCTACAAGATTTACAGAAAAGTAAATGATTGCAAGAGCTGGTATTTACTTGCTACTGTTAAAAACGGCAAGGCTTCAAGCTACACAGACGCTACACAGAAATACAGTGGTGCAAAGTACACCTACACTGTAAGAGCTTACAACAACAAGAACATTCACAGCTGGTTTATTCCAAACGGAATTTCAGACATTTGCCTTGCAAAGCCTGTTTATACAGTAGGTCAGAAGGACACTCAAGATAAATCTCTTGCTATGGAGGTTAAATGGAACAAGGTAAACGGTGCAACAAAGTACAACGTTTACAGAAGACTCCCGGGTGGCACATGGGCACACCTTAAGGACGGTGTTACAGACCTCTCATATACAGATGCAACAATCCAGACAGGTACAGCATATCAGTACGCTGTAAGAGCCCTTAACAACACAGGCAGCATCAGCTGGTACTACACAAAGGACGCAATTGCAGTTGCTGCTCCAAAAATCACAAGTGTTGCTTTCGCAGATAACGGCGTTAAGGTTGAGTGGAGCGCTATTGACAAGGCTACAGAATACAAGATATACAGAGCAAAGGTCGGAGAGAATACTTGGACTCTTGCAGGTAACTCAAAAACAACAAGCTTTGTAGATACTGCTGAAGATGCAAGGGCTGTTGCTTACCAATACTGCGTAAGCGCTGTTACAAACGGTGTAGAAAGCATTAAGGGTGCACCTATGACAAACGTAACAGGAATCACAGCTACAGCAAAGTACGATGCAGAGAAAAAGGCTATTGTGCTTGAGTGGAAGGCACCCGAAGCAAATACGGTTATCGTTACAAAGGTTACAGGTACAGACGAGCCTGTTGAGATTGGTGTTTTCTCAACTGTTACCACATCCTCCTATGCAGACTTATCTATCGAGGCAGGCAAGAAATACACCTACACCTTTACTGCTCAGTCAAGCACAAAGGTAAACGGCACAGCATCTGCTACAGCCTCCTGCCCACTTCCACCTCTTGAGGCTGCGAAGATTGTAGTAATAGAGCCTGATTACAATGACGGTGACCCTGTGTTCACACTTGGCTGGAAGCCTGTAGAATTCGCAAACACATACGAGGTGCTTCGTTCGACAGACAGCAAGGAATACACAAAGGTTGCTACAGTAAGCGCAGATGCAATCAAGGATGATGGCATCATCTACTGTGTAGACCCAATCAGCTCTGAAACGTATTACACATACAGAGTTAAGGCTATTTCCAAGGAGGACAGAGCTCCTTCTACAACAAGCTCAACTGCTCCGTATATAGTTTACAAACCTCTTGAGGTTAGTGGTCTTGCCGACTTAAAGGTAGCAAAGCAAGAGCTTGTCGGCACACAAAACGTTGCTGTTACTCTCAAATGGTCACCCGTACCAAAGGCTGAGGTTTATACAATCTCTCGTATGGCAGAGGGTGGCGAATACCAGACACTTGGTTCAATTATGATTGAAGAGGGTGCATCAGTTGAAACTGTATTCGTTGACAATACTGCAGAGCTCAACACAAAATACACCTACAAGATAACTGCTTCATCATTATTCAGAGGCAGCGTAAATAAAACAATCACCTTTGAAAGAAACAGCCTTGAGGCAGAATAAAAAACAACAAAAAAATCTGTGTGGATTTCTTCCACACAGATTTTTTTATTTACAATATTTTATTCATCCAAGGCTAACAAGCCACTTGCTTCCGAGGAATCGAGAGTTTCCACTCCTTTTAGCTTCTTACGGATTACTTCGTTTCTGTGACTTGCTTCATCAAGAGTTTTACCTGCTTCCTCAATTTTGCGCTTTGCCTTTTCAAGCACGACCCCAAAGGTGTCATACTGTGCCTTGGCAGCACCGAGAAGCCTTCTGACCTCATCTGCCTTTTCGTTAATCGCCATAGCCTTAAAGCCCATTGCAAAGGAATTAAGCAGAGCTGTAATTGTAGATGGACCTGCTATCATAACGTTTTGTGATTGCAAACGCTCTGCTATGCCACTCTTTGATGAAATAATTTCTGCATACAAGCCCTCTGTGGCAAGGTAGAGCACCACAAACGGCGTTGTTTTTGGCACACATATGTATTTTGTGATTTCCTTTGCCTCTGCAAGCACCCTGTCTTCAAGAGCCTTTCGTGCAATGCGAAGTGCCTCGGCATCGGCATTATCTGCTGCACGGCAGACTCTGACATAATCCTCCAACGGAAATTTAGAGTCAATAGGTAAATATATTTCCTCACCATCCGGCTCGCTGCTTGGAAAGCGCACAGCAAACTCAACACGCTCTGAGTTGTTGTTTGGTGAGTAGTTTTTAACGTAAAGCCCCGGTATAGTCTGGTCAAGTATGCTTTCAAGCTGTATCTCTGCCCAGGTACCACGAGCCTTAACGTTTGTAAGAATTCTGTTAAGGGAGGTTACGTTGCTTGTAACACCCTGCGAAAGCTCCTTCATTTCACCAAGGGATTTGTATACGTTCTGAAGCTGTTCGGAAACTGTTTTAAATGATGAGTCAAGCCTTGCCGTAAGAGTGGTTGTAAGCTTTTCGTCAACGGTTGCTCTCATTTCCTCAAGCTTC
Source organism: Acutalibacteraceae bacterium (assembly GCA_045534355.1). Taxonomy (GTDB): domain Bacteria; phylum Bacillota; class Clostridia; order Oscillospirales; family Acutalibacteraceae; genus DTU089. The sequence continues at coordinate 302 of JAZSJL010000184.1, read as the reverse complement.
TTTTCATTGCTTGCCTGCATCTGCACAATAGCCTCGCTTACACTTTTAACAAGTCTTTCGAAGCTTAAAGCGTTTTGCTCCTGTATTCCCTTAAGCACAGTCTCAATTTTTTCAGTAGTACTGATTCTGCTTTCGTAATTTTCCTTTATCATTGCAGAGAGCTTCGACTCTACACCTGCAATTGCCTGTGCAGTTTCCTTTCGGGAAAGAGCAACTGCATCTGACAGCTCTGCCCTGTTGCGACGAAACTCCTCGTGAATGAAGTCATTGTTTTTATTGCTTTTAAGAGAAAGCACAAGAGC
>JAZSJL010000343.1:0-7705 GCA_045534355.1 Acutalibacteraceae bacterium | reverse complement strand
CCTTCGAAGGAAGGCAAACGAGCTTCAATCAAGATCAGTCGGGGTACGGCAGGGACAACACAGGGGATGGTCCTGTGTGTTAGTCCATAATCTATAATTAAAGAATTTGTCCGAAGTTATAACATAAAAACGCTGTTTTCCAAAAATTGTGGAAAACAGCGTTTTGTGTTTGTGTTATTCTATTGTTGAAAAATACAGCTTATCAACAGGGAATTTTCCTCCACCACTACGGTACTTGTGTGCTCCTGATTCGAAGGCTATGTAAACACCGTCAGGGTGGTTTGCCATACCCTCGGACATTGGTGGTGCAACTATTTCCTCAATTAAATCGCTGTTACTACAGGCATAAAAATCAACTTCTTTTCCGTCAATGATTTTTGTGCCTGTTTTTTCATTTTCGAGCACGTCATTAAAAACGTATATTTTTGAGTTGTTTTTTCTGCCGTAGCTTGTGCTGAAAAGGATTTTGTTTGCTTTACTGAATGCCATACCCTGCACCTGCTCGGGTATAGCAAGCATATAGTCGGGTATATATCCGTTTGCTTCGGAATTGATATTTTTGATGTTGGGGAGCCCGTCAACCAACGTGTAGCCCTCGCAGTAAGCGTAAAAGGTCTGTCCGTTTTCAAGTGTTGTAATATCACTTATAGCTTCTTTAACCTTTTCGTCATTTTCAACGAAATCTCCAATCCACAAAACGTTGTTGTAGTAGCAAGCAAAGGAGCCTTGAGTATTAAGTCTGAATTTGCTTTGGAATTGAATTGCAGCGCCGTTTTTAAGATTATTAAGCAGGTAAGAGGGGAAAGCATAGCACTCCTGCTCGGAGGTAATATAAACGGTATTTTGTGAAGCAGCAATACCACCTGCGTGACCGAAATAGTCTGTACCATCTGTCTTTTTTAGTGGGTATGCACCAATGAATTTTCCGTTTTGGGCATCCAGAGCCATTAAAACAGATGGATGCTTTTCTTTTTCGTAGTAGCCTGTTATGAGAAGATAGCCCGTTGCTTCATCGTAGCAAATACCTTGTGGTATAACACCCTCTAAAAGACCGGGAACAGTATAGGATTCCTTAAAATATTCAAAAAATGCTCCGAAAACCTCTTGCTCTGTTATATTGCTTTTTAAAACAACCGTGCTTTGAGTTATATCAGTAGAAATTTTCTTTGTTTTTGCAAGCTTTGTATCTCCACAGGAGACTAAAAAGCATAAGCAAAGAGCAAGAGCAATTATGCTTAAAATTCTCTTTTTCATTTTATCACCGAAATTATTTTATCATTGATAAAATAGGGTGTCAAGATATTGAAAAACAACTTTACTTAAAGTATAATGAAACAAAAGCTTTACTCTGTAGGTGATATTATGAAAAAAAGTTTCTTTGACCATATTATCCACGGTGGTGACTATAACCCCGACCAATGGATTAATACCCCTGAAATATGGGATGAGGATATGCGACTTATGAAGCTTGCTCACATTAACAGCGCAACTGTAGGTATATTCTCCTGGTCTATGCTTGAGCCTGAGGAGGGCGTATATAATTTTAAATTTCTCGATGACATACTCGATAAGCTCCACGAGAATGGTATTTCAGTAATACTTTCAACACCATCAGGTGCAAGACCTGCTTGGCTTTCACAAAAATATCCTGAGGTTTTAAGGGTTGAGGAAACAGGTATCAGAAATGAATATGGTGTACGCCATAATCATTGCTTAACGTCACCGATTTATCGTGAAAAGGTACGTAATATAAACACAAGGCTTGCTGAAAGATATAAGGACCACCCTGCAGTTAAAATGTGGCATATATCAAATGAATACTGTGGTGAGTGCCATTGTGATTTGTGCCAGGAGGCATTCAGGAACTGGCTTAAGGAGTATTATCACAATGACCTGGAGGAGCTTAATTTCAAGTGGTGGAACGGCTTCTGGGCACACAGAGTAACAGATTGGTCACAGATTAATTCACCAAAATTCAGGGGCGAAAACCACGTTTCTGCAATGAAGCTTTGCTGGAATCGATTTGTTTCCGATAGCCACATTTCCTTTTTCGAAAATGAAATTGCTCCTTTGAGAGAAATTACTCCCAATATACCAATCACAACTAACTTTATGAAGATGTATGACGGTATAGATTATCAGAAATTTGCTAAAAAGCTTGACCTTGTTTCGTGGGATAACTATCCTGCTTGGGATAAGGGCAGAAACGAAGCAGAGGCTTGCGAAACAGCCTTTGTGCACGATACCTTCCGTTCAATGCGAGACGGTCAGCCCTTCTTTATGATGGAGAGCACAACCTCTCTTGTTAATTGGCACGACGTAAATAAGCTCCCAAGACCAAATTTACAGTCCCTTTCTGCTATTCAGGCTGTTGCTCACGGTGCAGATAGCGTTCAGTATTTCCAATGGCGCAAGAGTCGTGGTGGTCACGAGAAATACCATGGTGCAGTTGTAGACCACTGTGGTCACGAAAACACCCGTGTTTTCCGTGAAGTTTCAGCATTGGGTACACAGCTTGAGAAGCTTTCAGACGTTGTTGGTGAAAAGTCAAACAGCAGAGTTGCAATAATTTATGACTGGGAAAACAGCTGGGCTGTAAAGCATTTTTGCGGCTACAATAACCTTAAGCGAGAGTATTACAACGAGTGTGTTAAGTGGTATGCTCCTTTCCGGAAAAAGGGTATTTCAACCGATATTATTCCAATGGATGCAGATTTCTCAAAATACGATTTGGTTATCGCACCCTTCCTTTATATGCTAAAGCCAGGCACTATAGAAAGAATCGAAGGTTACGTTAAAAATGGTGGTAATTTCGTTACAACTTATCTATCTTGCCTTGTTGACGAAAACGACCTTTGCTACCTTGGTGGCTTCCCTGCAAACCAACTCAAGGATGTTTTCGGTATCTGGTGCGAGGAAACCGATTCACTTCCACAGGGTATGAAGAATGCAGTTACATACAATGGTAAGGAGTATTCCGTTGAGCACGTGTGCGATATTATTCATTCCAACGGTTCAACTGTTTTAGGTGAATATCAAAAGGATTTCTATGCCAATATGCCTGCAGTTACAAAAAACTCATACGGTCAAGGCAAAGCATACTACGTTGCCTTCAGAAATGATGAGGATTTCTCAAAGGATTTCTGCGAGGAGCTCATTTGTAAAATCAGCATAGAGGCTGATACCTCTATCTCTGCACAGGATGGCGTGGTCATCAGAAAACGTGGAGATGTTATTTTCCTTATGAATTTCACAGATGAAGCCAAGAAAGCAACTCTTGATTGCGCATACAAAGATTTACTCACCGGCGAGAGTGTATGTGGAGAAATTGTAGTTCCTTCCTGTGGCTACGTAATTTTAAAGTAAGGTGATGTTATGAAAAAAATTATATCATTGATTCTATCTCTTGTGCTTACGTTATCTGTCGTAAGTGCTTTTAGTATATCTTCCTTTGCTGTGGATGATTCTGATATTGTTATATACGCTTCACCCACAGGTACCGAAAATGGCAGTGGCACATTGGATGCACCCTTATCTCTGCAGGGCGCAAAGGAGTTTCTTAAGCGATTTAAGGACACAAATAAAACAGCTACAGTGTATCTGCTTGGTGGTACATATGTATTTAGTGAAATGCTCTCATTTACTGCTGAAGATATGTCAAATGTTACGTACAAAGCATATAAAAATCAGTTGGTTGAGTTTTCAGGTGCAAAGCCAATTGAAGGCTTTACACAGACAAATGTAAACGGTGTTGATGCTTTTGTTAAGAAGTTGGATACATCCAAAGAGGATTGGTACTTTAAATCGCTTTTCAGCGATACAAATACACTTTCCGTAACTCGCTTCCCGGAGGAAGGGTATTTTACAGTAAAAGCAACTGCACCTGAGGATGATTTGTGGACACAGGAGGACACCCCTTGGGAGTACACCTTGGGTCAGAAATCCTTTTACTTCAATAAAGAGGATATTCCTTTTGATTTTAAAAATCCTACAGATGTAAACGTGCGAATTCTACACTATTGGCACGATGAATTTGCTCATATCACAGCCTTGGATAGAGAAAACGGCAAGGTTTCAATGTCAAGACCTTCAGCAATGCTTATAAGAGATATTGACCGATTCTATTTCGAAAACGTATTTGAGGCTCTGGATACTCCCGGTGAGTACTACGTAGATAAAGCAGAGGGTAAGCTCTACTACGTACCTTTTGAAAATGAAAAAGCAGATTCCTTGGTGCTTTATGGCTCAAATATAGATAAGCTTGTTAATATTTCGGGTGTAGACGGTATATCCTTTGAGGGTGTTCGCTTTACCCGTACAGATTGGATTTATCCCACAGCCGATGGGCTTTACGACGGCTCCTGGTATCTTGACGTTGATATGGACTTCCCACAGGCAGCAATGTTTGTAGATGGTGTTGTTTCCGTTGAGTATGCACAAAACGTACACTTCAAGAACTGTGAATTCACCCATTTGGGTGGTACAGCCCTTAAAATGAATTTTGGTGTTAAGAATTCATCTGTAGAAAACTGCTATTTTGAGAATATTGCCGCAACTGCAATATACGTCGGTGGTCAGAATTCAACTCCTGATACTGCTGATTACACTCAGAATATTACCATTAAAAATAACGAAATCTATAAGTATGGCAGAAAATTTTATTCTGCAATCGGTATTCATATTACGTACTGCGATACTGCAGAAATTGTAAATAACGAAATTCACGACGGCTATTATACAGGTATTTCCGTCGGTTGGGTTTGGGGCTATGCATACCACGCCACAAAGAATATTAAAATAAACCGAAACCTTATTTATAACATTGGTCAGGGTTGGCTCTCTGATATGGGTGGTATATATATGCTTGGTATTCAGCCCGGCACCGAGCTAAGTGAGAACGTTATACATAACGTTGCTGCAGACCCGGGTGAGGGTGGCTATGGTGGATGGGGTATCTACCTTGACGAAGGCTCATCCTTTATGGCTGTAGAGAAAAACCTTGTTTATTGCTGTGGTAGCCAAAGCTTTAATATTCACTATGGTGAGGGCAACGTTATCAGAAATAATATTGCTGCTTTTAGTGGCGAGGGCTTGGTAAGTCCCGGTATAGATAGAGACGAAACTCACGCTACAGGTATATACTACAACAATATTTTCCTTACAAAGGATAAAGCTCCTATATATATCGAAATGCAAACACCATCTCATTTCTATGATAATGGCAACATTATGTGGAGCCTTACAGAGGGTGACGAGCTTTATTTTGAAAATGGAGAAGAAGTTTATTCTCTTGCAACAGCTCAAAATAAGAACTTTGTTCATTTCCCTGTAATAGCAGACCCGCTTTTTAAGGATGCAGAGAATTTTGATTTTACGCTTTCGGAGGAGAGTCCTGCTTTTGCTGCAAACTTTGAGGCTTGGGATTATTCAGCTGCAGGTACGCTTGAGGGTACAACAATAGGTCTTTCAAAAGAGGGTGGCAAAACAGCGTACAATGCTAATTCTGTTCAGGTTCCTGTTAGTGGTAAGAGTGGTGTTTTACTTACCGAGGACATACTTGTAACAATTGCTATTGTCGTTTGTTCAATATTCTTGCTTGGGTGGTTAGCTATACTTATAGCTAAATTAGATAAATTGGTTGTTGTACCATTTATATCTATACTATTTATGATGTTTACGTTTGTTCCTGCTTACTACACGTATATAAATTGGATTGAAATTCCTTATTATATCTGCGCTGCAATTATTGGCGCACTTGCAACGGTAACACCTGTTTGCATAGCTATTGCCAAAGGTAATTCAAAGAAAAATATTACAATAACCTCAATAGTAAGCTTCGTTTTGTCAACAGGTGGCTTCCTTGGTATAGCAGGTATAATGAATTTGATTCTTGGCTCAGATGAGCCCGGAGTTGTTCTTACAGCAATCGGTGTAATTCTTATTTATTTACTTGTATCTACCATCAGATTCTTAAAAATCAAAAGATAATTGTTAGTAAACAGGTGTCGGTCATTTCCGATACCTGTTTTTTACATAAAAAAGAAATGTTCTACTTTAATTAGATTTTTTTGTGGCGTTTATTATTGAATGTAGATAAAACCAATCGTATAATTTAGTCAAGAGGTGATTATATGGACAAATATACGTTTGGTAATAAGCTTTATGGTTTACGTACAAATAGAGGTCTTACACAAAAACAGTTAGCTAAATATTTAGGTGTATCCGATAAAGCTGTTTCAAAGTGGGAAACAGGTGAAGCTATGCCACGTGTGAAAACCCTGCAGGCGATTGCTGATTGCTTTGGTATTACATATTCGGCGTTGTTATCTGACGAAGCTGTTCCGCAAAGTATGCCACCGTATGAATTGTATTACAAAAAAAGATTAGAGAAATACGCACGTGATTTCGCAGGTGGTCAGCCGTATTTGAATATCGCATTGGTTATGCTTGTTATTTTTAAGGTTTTGATTATATTTTTTAGTGGTGTACATTCAAAACACGAGATAGTGTATTCAATTTTTTCGGTATTATCAGTTATTGCTGTTTTGTTTTTGTACCATAAAAAAATGTCTTCTATTATTAAAAACAGCGCTAATATAACCATGAAAGACAGCAAGCCGATACTTGTGCTTTCAATACCTTTTATTTTGATAGGTATACTTGATGCAGTTGTGTTTTTTGATAATCCTATTGTAAAAATATATACGATTCTTTGTCATTTTCTTGCATTTGTTTATATTTTTGCCCTTGTATATGCATTTGTCATAAAAAAAGATGTAAAATTAAAAAATATCTGCAAAAGCTTGTCCGTCGGAGCTGTATTTATATTATAATTTACATTTGTGGTCTGTTGTGTGGCAGGTGTCGGTGGAGTTATAGAAGTATCTTTTGTCCCTGCGGTTGGATTTTATTTGATGACAGTTGCAAATGCAATTTATATAGTTATGATTAATGAAATGAAAGATCCGGAGTCAGGGGATTTTGAAGAAACAAAAAACATAATGATAAAAACATTTTGTATAAGTGCCTTGATCGCAGCGATTATTATGTTTGTATTAAATCTGTTTCTTGAATTGATGTAATTACTAAAAATTTATATTTAACCTCTCCTTGTGACTGTAACACAGTTGCAGGGGGAGGCTTTTATTGTTAAAAAATCTAAAATTATGTAATATATCAATGTATGTCGATTTATTGACATAATGGAAAAAATGTAGTAAAATATGATGAAATGAGTATGTGTTGAAGTATGCTCAAATTTTATATTCTTGAGGAAAGATAAATGGCAAAATACGATTATTTAATTGTTGGTAGTGGTCTTTTCGGTGCCGTTTTTGCACACGAAGCAAAAAAGCGTGGCAAAAAGTGCCTTGTAATTGAAAAGCGTGACCATATAGGCGGCAACGTGTATTGTGAAAAAGTTGAGGGTGTTACAGTACACAAATATGGTGCACACATTTTCCATACAAGCAATAAACTCGTTTGGGATTACGTAAACAGCCTTTGCGAGTTCAACCGATTTACCAACTCTCCTATAGCAAATTATAAGGGTGAGATTTACAATTTGCCCTTTAATATGAATACCTTTCACAAGCTATGGGGCGTGATTACTCCGGAAGAGGCCCAGGCGAAAATTGCTCAGCAGGTTGCGGAAGCGGGCATTACCCAGCCGGAGAACCTGGAAGAACAGGCAATTTCTATGGTG
>JAZSJL010000096.1:0-3239 GCA_045534355.1 Acutalibacteraceae bacterium | reverse complement strand
TAGCAGCCTGGTACTCTGCACTCTGCGCATCAAGCTTATTAACTATGGCCATAACCTTATCCAAATCCTTCTGAATAAGTGCTTCAGAGTCCTCAATAACCTTACGGGCATCTACCTGCTCCTGCTTCTTTGCCTCGTACTCAAGCTTTGCCTCATCTAATTCTGCAATTTTTACATTAAGCCTTTTCTTAACATCTTCAATTTCAGCAACCTTTTTGCCTATATCGATTATGCTCTGCTCAAGCTGTTTAATGATTTTATCATCATTTTCTGCAATACGCTGAAGAAGCTCAACTCTTTCAAGGTAAACCTGAAACTCGAAATCATCCGAAGTAAGTATGAATTCAAGTGGCGTGCTAGCACCTGACATATACGTTGCTCTTATTCTTTCGCCAAGAAGCACGTATGTGTCTGCCTTCTCCTGTTCAAGCTGAAGAACTTGCAAATCTAATTCCTCAACCTGCTTGTTAAGGTCATCAATTTCCTTTTCAACATTAGAAATCTGTGCATTAACTCTGTCAATATCGGCATCTATCAATGCAATTTCCTTATTGTACAAATCAATCTGGTCCTGCAAAACGTCTATTTTGCTTTGCAAGGCAGATATTTCAGGGTCGTACTGGGATGCTTCTTTATCAAGTTCGGCAATTTTATCCTTGTTTGCCTCAATCTGCTGTTTGATTTCTTCTATCTGATTTTTATATTCCTGCTTTTCAGCATCTGTCAAAGCGAACACAGAAACAGACAATGCACTGAAAAATATTACAAATGCAAGAATAAAGCTTATTGCTTTTGTAGGTTTATATACTGCTTTCAACAACATTGCTATGCTCCTTCAAATATTTGTTAAGTGAAATAATACTACCGAATGCACCGATGAATATACCAACAAAGGCAAACATACCAAGCAATAAGGCTATATGGTCACCGAACTTAACAACACTACCACCAAGCATTGACATAATGTCACCAAGCCAGATTGATGCAAGCTTGTACAAACCGAACTGAAGTCCTAAGCCCAGAAGTGCAGAGAGCACACCTAAAAGAATACCCTCAACCATAAAAGGCCAACGTACAAAGGAGTTTGTTGCACCAACAGCCTTCATAATGCTGATTTCAAGACGTCTGTTGAATATTGTGATACGAATTGTATTTGATACAATGAACAATGAAACGAAGAAAAGAATTGCAACAATACCGATGCTGATGTAGGTTACAGCGTTACGGATATTGGAGATTTTACCTGCAAGCTCACTATTTTCGTGGATTTGAAGAACGGAAGGCAAATCCTTTATCTGATTACAGGTTTCATCGAACCTTGTAAGGTCAGCAACCTTAACCTTATAGGCATTCGGCAATATGCTTGGTGAAAGACCATCGAGAATTGCAGCCTTTTCGCCATAAGCCTCCTTCTGACGTTCAAACGCCTCTTCTCGTGAAACGAAAACAATATCATCCTCAATGTTTTCCATTGCAAGAAGCGAAACCTTCAATGAATCAGTTTGTGCTTCAGTTGCATTGTCGTCAATATAAACCATTATAACGTTCTGATCCTCAATCAGGTCGAGAACAGAGTTGATATTCAAGAAGAGAAGCGTACCACTACCTACGATTATAAGGCAGGAAACAAGAACAACAACCGTTGCAAGAGAAAGTAATCTGTTTACCCATATATTTCTCACACCCTCACGTGTAAGATATGCTATACTTGCGCCCTTCATTATGCTTCACCCTCCTCGCTACCGGCATCATCGTCTGTTGCGCCATCGGAATCTGCTGCATAATTCTGAACAAGGTAGTCCAGATCATCTCCACTCTCCTGAATGAAGTAAGTACCAATAGAATCCTCCGGATCCTCAAAAACATACGGTTCAACGTCAATATGTGATGCATCGGGACAGTCTGATTCAATAACACCGTTTCTGATAGTGATAACTCTATGGTTAAAGGTTTTTACGAGATGTAAATCATGTGTAACCATAATAACCGTTGTACCGTCTGCATTAATATGATTCAAAAGGTCAACAATTTCGTATGACATTTTGGGGTCAACGTTACCGGTTGGCTCGTCGGCAATAATCATGCTTGCATTGTTTGCCAATGCTCTTGCAAGAGCAACACGCTGCTGCTCACCACCGGAAAGCTGGTTCGGCTTTGACCTCGCCTTTGAATTAAGACCAACAAGACCGAGAAGGTACGGAACACGCTTTCTGATTGAGCCCTCACGAGCACCTATAACTCGCATAGCATATGCAACATTATCGTACACATTCATGCTTGGAATAAGACGGAAATCCTGGAACACAATACCCATTGTTCTTCTGAAGTAAGGAATATCCTTTTTCTTCATTGAATTAAGGTCGTAGCCGTTTATATCTATAGAACCACTTGAAGGTACCTCTTCACGCATTATAAGCTTAAGCAAGGTACTTTTACCCGCACCCGAAGAACCAACAATAAAAACAAACTCACCATTTTCAATCTGCAAGCTGAAGTTGCTGAGCGCTTTCGTGTCGGTATCGGCATAAACTTTAGTTACATTTTCGAATTTAATCAAAGTTAACACCCAAATCCTTTTGTTTTTTTACTAAAAATCTTATAAAAATTTCAACAGAAATAATAATAGCACATTTTATTACAAAATGTAACCCTTTTGTAATAAAAAATGTGCTATTTAATAATTTTTTTACTTTTTATTAATATTTAACAGGATTAGCATCCAGGTACTTCTTAACCATAAGTGCTACCTTAAATACAATTGCATCGTCAAACTCTCTTAAATCAAGGCCTGTAAGCTTCTTGATTTTTTCAAGACGGTAAACAAGTGTATTTCTGTGAACAAAAAGCTTTCTTGACGTTTCTGAAACGTTAAGGTTGTTTTCGAAGAAACGCTGAATTGTGAACAAGGTTTCCTGGTCAAGTGTTTCAATTGAGCCAACCTTGAAGATTTCCTTGAGGAACATCTCGCAAAGAGTGATTGGAAGCTGATAGATAAGACGTGCAATACCCAAGTGATCGTAGCTTACAATATTACGCTCTGTGTCGAACACCTTGCCAACCTCAAGAGCAACCTGGGCTTCCTTGAAGGAGCGAGAAAGGTCCTTTACACCAACAATTGGTGTGCCGATACCAACAAGAGCGTGAGTATAGAATTCTGATGAAAGTGAATCAGAAATTGAACGAGCAAGCTTTTCAAGGTCCTTGCTGTCGATATCACTCTTAACCTCTTTAACAAGAGC
>JAZSJL010000142.1:0-5233 GCA_045534355.1 Acutalibacteraceae bacterium | reverse complement strand
TGTACTTCATCCTCGGTAAGCTCACGCCATTTGCCGACCTTGAGCATACCAAGCTTTACTGAGCCTATGGCATTTCTTTTAAGACGAATAACATCTAAGCTGACCTGCTCACACATCTTACGAATCTGACGGTTTCTGCCCTCGTGAATAATAATTTCAAAAACGCTTCTTTCAGCACTTTTTTCAATTATCCTTACTGTTGCAGGTAATGTTTCTCTGCCGTCACCCTCAATATCAATGCCACCCTCAAGCCTTGCAACCTGGTCATCGTTTATATTGGAGCGTACAGTAACTCTGTAGGTTTTTGGAATATGCTTTCTCGGGTGCATTACTGCATTGGCAAAATCACCATCATTAGTCAAAAGAAGCATACCCTCGGAGTCCTTGTCAAGTCTGCCTACAGGGTAAACCTGTGCACCTACATCCTGCACAAGCTCGGCTACACACTTTCTGCCAAGCTCATCACTCATAGTAGTAACGTAGCCACGTGGTTTATTAAGCATAACGTAATACTTTTGCTTAACGGCAACAACCTTTTTGCCGTTTACTGTAACAGTATCCTTTTTAGGGTCTACCTTATCGCCCAACTGGGCAATTCTACCGTTAACCCTTACCTTACCTGCTTTTATAAGCTCCTCTGATTTTCTGCGAGATGCAACAGAGCATTCTGATAAATATTTTTGTAATCTTTCTTGTGCCATAATTCACGTCCGTCTCAACGACGGTCCTTTTCTATAAATTTTATTATTCTTTCAATAAGTGATTGCTTTGGAGCTGAACGCTGCGGCTGTGCATTTTCTTCACTGACCACATACACTCTTTTAATTAAAATCCCTTCAAGAGTACGCACCTCGACCCAGCCAAGGTAATCACCCTTTTTCAAGGGAGCATATGTAAACCTTGGTATATATACATTATATGTATATTGAGGCACAGAGGCTTTATATGGAATAACAACATCCTCCGATAAGGAAGCTTCCACAGAGCTTTTAGTTGAATTTACTACGTGAACACTGAAGTTCTGTGATATGTCCTTTGCTTTTTCGCAGGATACCATAGGAAAGCAGTAATCATACAGCTTAATGTGGTCATTCCAGTCATCGTAAGCATTAAGGGTAACTGCAACAAGCTCAACGCCGTTTCTTTCAACTGCTGAAACGAGACAACGACCCGAGGCTTTAGTAAAGCCTGTTTTGATGCCGAAAGCACCCTGGTATTTTCCTAAAAGCTTATTGTGGTTATAAAGTGTACGAGCTTCTCCATTGCAGAGTGTTATCTCACTCTTTTTTGAGGAGCATATGCTTCTGAAAACCTTATTCTTTATAGCATAACTACCTAAAAGTGCCATATCGTAGGCACAGGAGTAGTGGTCCTCCTCGGTTAACCCTGAAGGATTTTTAAAGCAGGTATTGTTCATACCAAGCTCACAAGCCTTGAAATTCATAAGCTCTGCAAACTCCGACCTGCCACCTGCTACAAGTGTTGCTGTAACGTTGGCTGCATCGTTACCACTTTCCAGAAGCATACCCTTTAGTAACGTATAAAGGTCTACTGTATCGCCCTTTTGAAGGCCCATAGAGGTTCCCTCCACGGTTATATCCTCTGCAGTAACAACCGTTGTTGCCCACAAATCTGCATTTTCTATTGCAGTAATGCAGGTCATAATTTTAGTCGTGCTTGGAAAAACACTAGTTTCGAAAGCGTTTTTTTCAAAAAGAACCTCTCCTGTTGCAGCAATCATAACTATTGCTGAACGTGCCGATATTTGTGGTGATGAAGCACTACCTTGTACGGATAATGCACCACACATAATACAAATCGAAATACCAAAGCTCAACAGCCTTTTGAACAACGAAGCCCACCCACTTTCAGTAATATATAAATATATATGCACGTGGGCTTCTCAAATCACTTATTAAAAGCTGATATTATTAAATTTTAAATACTGAATTATTCAGAAACTACATCCTCCGGAGCTTGCTCCTTCTTCTTTGTAAGGTTTACAACCTTATCGAACATTTCAGGTACAAGGCTAACTGCTCTTTCAACTGCATTATCACCTGCAAGAATATGCTTGATTGTAACCTCTCCATCCTTGATAACGAGGAAAGCAACAGGGTTGATTGTGATACCTGCGCCACCTGCACCACCGAAAAGCTCAACATTGTTCTTTGATGGGAAATCTGAACCACCTGATGCAAAGCCGTATGTAACCTTTGAAACAGGGATAATTGTCATACCATCAGGAAGATTGATCGGTTCACCGATAATTGTGCTGACGTCAACAAGATCTCTCACCTTTTCAATTGTTGTTCTGAGAATACCGTTTGCTGATTTTTCGCTCATTTTGAAGCACCATCCTTATTTGTATTTGTTAAATTATTTGTATTTTCAGCTGACTGAGCCTCTTGCGAAGCCTCAGCAGCAATAATAACCTTACTCTTATCGCTTCTGTTTTTAGAAAACAGGATTTTAATAACAACCTTAAATAACAACTGCAAAGCAAGTAAAACTGTAGCATTTGTTATGTGAATAGGTTTTACGTGAAGCCTTACGTAGGCTGTGGCAGTTGATTTCTTTGCAAGGAAATCAGGACTGAAATCGAAGTCGTATTTTTTTACCTTGCAGGTTGAAACGAGCTTACCTAAAATCGGGTATGCCCACGCACAGAGGTTGCCGTGCTTGATTGCTGTATCTGCAGCATCGGACCCTGCTGTAACCATAGTAATATAAAGCTCATCAAACACCAAAGTTTTATACAGCTTACCAAAAAAGCCACCTAACGAGGTTTTAACACCACCCAGCATTTTAACAATACCATCGTAGCCGTGGTCTGTATAAATCTGCTTAAGAAGGCTGTTGCCCTTTGTTTTGGGCTTCTCCTCCTGTGGTGCCTCCTCCTGCGAAGCTCCCTCTTCTTCTTTTTTCTTTTTCTTCGGCTTTTTCTCTTTTTTAGGCTTTGAGGAATCTACCACGTTAAAGCCTAAAAACATATATTTAACTTTAACAATTGTATTTTCTGCGTAGTCTATTATCACCGTAACACGGAATGAGAATAAAACTATAAAGAAAAATATAATACCTAATATGATATATAAAGCAAGCACTTAATCACCCCTTGCTTGATTTTCAGATTTTTATTCCTCTTCTGCTTCCTCTGTACCCTCGCTTACGCCATCGAACAGAGAAAGCTGACCGTTGTCTACATCGGACATAAGTATTTCTTTATCTCCTTCAGGGAGCTCCGGAAGGTCGTCCAGGCTCTTAAGAGAAAAGCAACGAAGGAAGTCTGCTGTTGTGCCGTAAAGAACAGGTCTGCCGGGTACATCAAGTCTACCCTTTTCTTCTATTAAGCCTCGCAAACAAAGTGTGTTAACAACACCTGAGCAATCAACACCACGTATCTGCTCTATGTACGGCTTTGTAATCGGCTGATTGTAGGCAATAATCGCAAGCACCTCGAAGGCTGCCTGTGAAAGTGGTGCATTCCTCTTAAGGTCAAGCACGTTTCTTACTGCCTCTACAAATTCCTTTTTACTGCAAAGCTGATACTTTGTATCAAGCTGAACAAGGCAAATGCCACTATCCTCTTCGCTGTACTTATTATTCAAGGCATCCATAATAAGCAAAATCTGCTCATCATCCATACCCAAAACGGTAGCAAGCTTTGTATATTCAATTGGCTCTGCTGCTGCAAAGAGCACAGCCTCTACCATTGCAATTTGTTTTTCGTTAATCAAGCCTCTTCATTTCCTTCCAAAAGTTCTATTTGAATATCCTCGCCCTCGCCTGAAACGAAAATGGTTTTATTTTTAGCCATTTCCAACACAGCAAGAAATGCTGCAATTAAATCGGAACGGGATTCTGCTTGTCTGTATATATCAAACAGCCTTGTTTTTCTTTTTCTCTTAAGAGATTTGACAATTGATTCTATTTTTGAGCCAACAGATACAATTTTTTTAGTTACGATAGCCTTAAAGGTTTCTATAGGTGGTGGTAATCTGCGTAGCTTTTTGCCTGCAGCAACAGAATACGCTGACAAAAGCTCGTCGAGCTCATGCAATCTCTTATACGACATATCAGAAGAAACTACTTCCGGAAATGCTCTTATAGAATAGTCGAAGCCGTCTGTCATTTGAGAAAGCTTACCGGCAAGTATTTTGCAGTCACGATACTCTAAAAGCTCGTCTCGAAGCTCTTTTTTCAGCTCCTCTGCCTCATCATACACAGGCAAGAGGGATACTGTTTTAATGTACACAAGTCGTGCTGCCATTTCGAGGAACTCGCTGGCAACCTCCATATTCTCCTCCTGCATTTCACGCACGTAGGAAACGTACTGCTCCACAAGCTCTAAAATGGGAATATCGTAAATATCAATTTTGTGCTTTGTTATAAGGTGCAAAAGCAAGTCCATAGGACCCTCAAACACCTCTAATTTATAAGAAATTGGTTCCATAATTCACCTTGATTTTCATATTATTTGAAACACGGAAAGTACAACTCGCATAAAGAGCTGTGTTATTGCACTTGTCAAGAAGGACAACGGAGTTGAAAGAATACCTGTAAATAAAAGTACAAACAAGCCTATCTGAATGTACCTTTCATACTGCATTATCTTGTAGTAAATTCGTGATGGAAGCAAGGCTGTAGCAAGCCTTGAGCCGTCAAGTGGTGGTATTGGTAAAAGGTTGAATACAGCAAGGTTGATATTAATAATTGCTGCGTATAAGAAGAATATGCTCATATATCCTGCCAAGGTTACGGCAATATACCTTGATTGAAGAAAAACACATAAGCCGTATATAAATATGAACACAAAGGCTTGTAAAAGATTGCTTACAGGCCCTGCAAGAGCAACAAGCGCCATATCTCTTTTGGGGTTTTTGAAATTCCTCATTCTTACCTGTACAGGCTTTGCGTAGCCGAAGCCTACAAGGAATATCATAAGTGCACCTATCAAATCTATATGTGCCTTTGGGTCAATTGTAAGCCTGCCCATATTACGTGGTGTATCATCACCAAGCTTAACTGCAATAAGAGCGTGAGCATACTCGTGCAAGGGTGTTGCACAAAATACGACAAAGCAAATTGCTCCCACTTTAATTATAAAATCAAGAAATGATACATCACCTGATAAGAAATCAAAAAACTCTCGTAACATATTTATAAACCTCTGTTAGAAATAATTTTTAAAGTTACCTTTTAACAACTACTACCCTATTATGCCCTGCTG
>JAZSJL010000136.1:0-8559 GCA_045534355.1 Acutalibacteraceae bacterium | reverse complement strand
ATTGAAAAACACATTTACAATTGCTATAATCGTTATATCACATATCAGAGGTGATTGTATGAAAAATCTAAAAGGTAAACTCAGCTATGGCATCGGTGCTATAGGTCTTGACTTGAGCTATGGTCTCTTTTACTCATACCTTGCAAAATACTTTACCGATACACTTGACCTTAACTATTGGTTCCTTTTGCTTTTAACTCCACTTGCACGTATATGGGACGGAATAAACGACCCTATGATGGGTACTATTATTGACAACACCCGTACTAAAATGGGTAAATATCGTCCTTGGATTTTAATAGGCTCCTGCTGTAATGCAGTTGTGCTTTCCTTACTCTTTACAAACCCGGGTCTTGCACCGGATGGTCTCGGAATACACATCTACGTTGCTGTTTTCTACGTGCTTTGGGGCATGACAAATACTATGGCTGATATACCCTATTGGTCAATGGTACCGTCCTTTACAAGCGACCCCAACGAAAGAAACATGATTGCAACAATTGCGAGAACCTTTTCAGGTCTCGGTCAGGGAATCATATCAATCCTCACACCGATTATGCTCCCCATCTTCAGCGTTACCGTGCTTGGTGGTGAAAAGGTTGCAGACGCCAAGGGGTACAGCACCTGGGCTATAATATGCGCTGTTGCTCTTGTTGGCTTCTCTACCCTTTCCGTTTCACGAACAAAGGAGAGAGTTATAACCACACCAAAAGAGAAGTTCACCTTTAAAAAGATTTTCAAGGTTGTTCGTGCAAACGACCAGTTAAAAACCTTTATGCTTTTTGCAATGCTTTCAAACGCAGGCTGGTATATGGTTTCAGGCGTAAGCGTATATTTCTTCGACGTTGTTGTAGGTGACCCTTCAAAGCAATCCACCTTTAACCTTATTGGCGCCGTAGGCTCCGTTTTAGGTCTTGCAGTTGTGCCTGTGCTCACAAAGTTTATTTCGAGAAAAAGAACTTACCAGACCTCACTCTCTCTTGCGCTTGCAGGCTTTATAGGTATGCTTATATGCGCAAAGGCAGAGGCTTATATGATAATGAACTTCTGCTACCTGCTTGGCTCAATCGGTATTGCTTCCATGTTCGTTTCACAAACAGTTTTCCTTGCAGATATTGTTGACTACGGAGAAATCAAAATGGGCTCCCGTGCAGAATCCGTAACCTTCTCAATGAAGGGCTTCTTGCAGAAAATGGCATACACAATACAGACTATCATTCTTTTTACAGGTCTTATTATTTCAAACTACACTCCAAAGAGTGCAGAAAAGCTTGTTTATACAGCTGCAGAAAAGAGTGCTGTTAGCTTTATGATGCTTGTTTGTCCGATTATACTCATCACACTTTCGCTCATTGTATTCTCCACAAAATACAAGCTCCACGGTGAGTTTATGGAGAATATAACAAGGCAAATCAACGAAAAGCACGAAGAATTTTAAAGGAGATTTTTAATTAATGGAAGATTTTTTAGTTGAATTAATTGGTAATTCCATAATCATTCTTATATTTTTCGGACCGATTGCACTGATAATATACTTTATTACAAAAAACACATCAAAAAAAAGGAAATGTAAACAGGACTTTAACTTTAACTCTTACAATACGCCACCCCTCTCATCTTTACCAACAATCAATGAGGAAAAAGGTACTTATGGGGAATATCTATTGGTTAAGGCGTTAAAAGAAATGCCTGGAGAAAAAAGAATTCTTACTAATTGTTACATTCCCAAAGATGACGGAACAACAACTGAACTTGATATAGTTATGATTCATGAAACAGGGATATACGTCATAGAATCCAAAAATTTTTCAGGCTGGATATTCGGCAGAGACACAGACACCCATTGGACACATACTTTTCCCAACGGAAAGAAATATCAGTTTTATAACCCTATCTTACAGAATAAATATCATATTAAACATTTGCGGAACATAATTGGAAATGATCTGTATTATTATTCTTTTGTTGTCTTTGGAAATAATTGCAAACTAAAGGACATATCTAATAACACAAACACAGCTGTATGTGATGAATATACTTTTAAAGGAAGATTACGTGCAACTTTAACCTCTGCCCCTAAAATTTTGAACGTAGAAAGAATAAAATCATTACACCTAATATTATCAGAGTATGAATATACAACAAAAGAGGAAAAGATAAAACATATACACAATATCCAAAGGTAAATCATATGAATAAAATAAAAGACTTCAATTCAAACTTCATATTCGGTATAGGCTTGATTATTTCAGGTCTTATTCTCGTAATTCTTCCCGGCTCGGCTCTTACTACTGTATGTACAATCTTAGGCATTGGTGTTGCCATTAAGGGTGCACTCAAACTTATAGACTACTTGAAATCAAAGCAAATTAATGCTGAAAACAATGCTGATTTATTTTCAGCAATTGTTATTCTGCTTGGAGCTTTCGTTCTGATTGCTCACCCGAGAAAGCTACTTTCAATAATACCAATGCTCATTGGCATAGGTATTATTGTTTACGGAGCCTCGTCTTTTTTCAAAGCTGATACGTTATTCTCCAAAATAACGTCTGCTGTTACATTTATTGTGGGCATAGCTATAGTTGGCTCCCCCTTTGCCTTTGCCGAAGTGGTTACATCTGTATTAGGTGTAGCGCTTTTGATTGTGGGAATTATAACAATAATCAAAACAAAAAACACAGTAAAACTCAAAATTGAAGATAAACCCGATGACGGATATACAGAAGTAGATTTTACAGATGTTGAGGAATAAAAGGAACACCGATAGAGTTCATTCAGACCCTATCGGTGTTTTCTTTTACATTTTTGATAAATCCAGCTTATCATACTTTAATATGAATTCTTTGAAGAATCGGAGCATTTTTTCTACTCCACCCTGCTGATTGCTTTCACAGTTGAGTACAAGGAGTGGCTCGTGCACACTCATTCTCAAAAGGAGCCAGCCGTTGCCGTTTTCCTCATTAAAATTGAAGCGTATACCCTCATAGTTTGAAGATGCAACCGTTGTGAATGCAGTTCCCTCTGCAAGAGCCTTTAAGTCGTTTATAACACCTGTACCGTAATCTCTGAAATCCTCTAAAAGAATTTTAAAGCGAACCTCTTTTTCCTCAACAGGAGTTTTAAGCTCTTTTATAGCAGCCTCGATAGGCTTACCTCCCTTTGCAAGCCTTGCTGCCTCAATGATGATTTTTGTAATAAGATATGCACCGTCATCAAGATAGTAGTTTTCTGAAAATGCAGCGTGACCTGAGGTTTCAATAGCAAGAGGTGCTTTCTTGTTTTCTTCATTCTGAAGGCGAATCGCCTCATCAATAACGTTCTTGTAGCCTCTTTTAAAGCGATGGTGCACGCCACCGAGAGTTTCTTCTATAAACTCGTTAAGACCATCGGAGGTTACGGAGTCGGTAACAATTACTCCACCCTCAACGCCCTTAAGGGCAATATATGAAGCCAATGCCACAAGCTTATTTCTGTTGATTTCACCACCGTTTTTATCAACACAGGCTGCTCTGTCGCAGTCGGTATCGAAAATAACGCCTAAATCAGCCTTTGCCTCCAGCACAGCCTGACAGACAGATTCCATAGCCTGTTTATTTTCAGGGTTTGGTATGTGATTCGGGAATGTACCATCAGGCTCTAAATAACGGCTGCCCTCAATATCTGCACCTAAAACCTGAAGCACGTTGTATGCATAAAAGGCACCTACACCATTACCTGCATCCACAACTATTTTAAGCCCCTTAAGTGGATGCTCGTAGTCCTCGGCACCAACGCCTTGCTTTATCATCTCACAAAGATTTTTACAATACGTACCCATACTGTCAAGGGGCTCTGCTTTTACGCCGTCGGCTACAGCAGTATATGTATTTTCCTGTGCGTATTGGAGTATTTCTTTTATATCGCTACCTGCAAAGCCACCCTCACGGGTAAAAAATTTCAAGCCGTTCATTTCCATTGGCAGGTGACTTGCAGTAATCTCAATCGAAGCATCGAGAGAGAAGTTTATAATCGACATAAACATAGAGGGCGTTGAAGCAAGACCACAATCATATGTCTTTACACCTAATGACAAAAGTGCTTTTGTGACAGCATCAAATATTCTTTTTGAAGAAACACGTGAGTCGTAGCCAACTGCAATTGTTAAAGCATCCTTCTGCAGTTTTTTCTTTAAAAAAACTACAAGGGAATTTACGATATTCTCAATACGGGCATCGGTTAAGTCTACTCCCTTACCATCCCTTTCTATAGCTGTGCCTCTTATATCTGTTCCACTTTTAAGGTACATTAAATTATCCATTAATATTCTCTCCTTATGACATAATAAGTTCGCTCGGTATCTTCCTTTGGCGCACCACAGCTTAAATCGCTGTAGCGCTTGACCACCTTAAAGCCGTTTTGCTCACAGGCAGCTGTAATTTCTTCATCTGTAAAGGCAGTTTCGCAGAAGTTTTCATTAAAGCGTTGATATACATCATCCCTCTTAATGAAAAAATCCAGGTTAATATTTACTGTGCGATTATCATTCAAAAGCCTGTTTTGCCATACACAGTAAACTTCCTTTTCATCGTAGATAAACGTATTGTTAGCTAAAACACTTTGGTGCTTATAAAGGGTGTTAACGTCAAAAATCATTATGCCACCGTCATCAATAAAATTCTTAAGCACACTAAATGTTTTATTTAACTGTTCAAGGCTTTCAAGGTGATTTATGCTATCGAGAGCACAAACTATTGCCCTTACTGTGCCGTAAAGGTCTGTTTCCTCCATTCGCTGACAAAGGAACATTATGCTCTGCTCCCGGTCGTAGGCTTTCTCTTGTGCCTGCATAAGCATTTCAGGGGAGGCATCGGTTGCAATAACCTCGTAGCCCATTTTTGAAAATTCTATTGACAACGAGCCTGTACCACAGGCAAGGTCCAATAAAAGACCGTCGGCTATATTGAAATCATTAAGAATACTTGCAATATACTCTGCTCTTCTTTTGTAATCTACGTTTATTGTTAAGGAATCGTACACCTCTGCAAAGGATGAATAAGACATTTTACGCCTCCAAATAGTCATATATATTGTATTTTACCATAATTTTCTCCGTTTCTCAACAAAAGAAGGTTTCGTATTTGTCAAAAAGACAAGGGTAAATTTGTAAAACTTGCATACTTTAAAGGAATACATATATATGTTAATATAGTGTTAACAAAAATCTACTTGGAGGGCTTAACGTGAAAAAGCTTTTGACAGTATTTTTATCAATAGTAATTTTATGCACAGGAATACTCCCCTGCTTTGCTGCAGAGGAAAAGTGTAATTGTGGAGATACACCCATAATTTACGTTGCTGCACTTGGTAGTGGCTACGTATTCCTCGATGCAGGCACTGAAAATGAAAAACAGCTTTTCAGACCAAAAACAGAGGACATATTAAGTGACTTTGCACCACTTATACCTGCTGCAGGACAGCTTCTGCTCGATGGTAATTACGATACATTTGGTGATGTGCTTCTTGACTGTGTAAACAAGTCCTTTGGTATGCTTGCAATGGACAATGAGGGTAACTCACAGCCCAATGTTACCTCTGAGGAATTTCACCCTGAAAACGGTGACCACGGCATTGACTACAGTTACTATTTCGGCTACGATTTCAGAGAGGACCCTATTGAAAACGCAAAGAAGCTCCACGATTACATTGAAGAGGTAAAGGAAATTACAGGTCACGATACAGTACGTATGAGAGCCTCCTCAATGGGTGGTGTTACAACACTTGCATACTTAAACCTCTATGGTTCCGATGGTATTGAAACAATCATTTTGCAGAACTGCCCACTTCAGGGTACAGCAGTTGCAGGTGATCTCTACAACGGTAAGCTCCACATTGACAAGGATGCTCTTGTAAGATACGCTTCAGGTGCTCTGCCATCTATGGACAGCGATTTCCTGGCAGGCATTCTCATTACACTTATTGATATGTTTGACTCTGCAGGAGTATGGGCAGGTCTTGTAGATATTGCAGACGTGATTGTAGCAAACCTTAAGGATAGAGTTTTTGACGAAGCACTTATTCCTATATTTGCAACAATGCCCGGTATATGGAGCTTTGTGCCTGATGAATACTACGAGAGTGCAAAGAGCTTTATGGGTCTTGACGAAGCAACACACGCTGTACTTTTAGACAGACTTGACTACTACCACTACGAGGTACAGTCAAGGGCAGGTGAGCTTTTGACCCGGGCACAGTCAAACGGCACAAACATCTACATTGTAGCAGGCTACAATATGCAAAGAACACCTCTTGTTGAGGCATATATGAACAACTCCGACGGTACTGTTGATACACAGTACGCTTCTGTAGGCGCAACCTGTGCTTATATCGGTGAGCAATTACCAAAGGATTACAAGCAGGCAGTTTCCGGCAAGTACAACTACATTTCACCCGACAGAGTGATTGATGCTTCTACCTGCGCACTCCCTGAGCAGACCTGGTTTATTAAGGATATGCTCCACTCCACCTGCCACGATGGTCACGATGCCTTCTACAGAGTGCTTTTCACAAGTGAGGAACAGCTTACTGTACACGATTTGGAGGAATACCCACAGTTTATGCAGAACGATACTGTGCACCAAACCTTCTACAGAGTGGAAAGGCAAGGAAACCAGCTTGAAGAAGCTTTGCGAGATGCAACAATGCAAACAAGCTTCTTCAATATTATGAAGCTTATCTCCACACTTCTTAAAAGCTTTATGAAGTTTATGCTGGGATAAAGCAAAGCACACGGTGCTTTGCAGCGATATAAATCCTTTGGATTTGCGATATATCTGCGATGCGATATACCTTCGGTGCGATATGTACTACGTACACGAAAACGAAGGATTTATATCATATCGCATTTGCAAAGCAAATATATCGCAATCGGTAAATTGCCGATTATATCGCATTTTGTGCAAACAAAATATATCGCCAAATATCATAAAAAACAAAGGCTACAAGAATTCCCCAAAAGGAAAACTTGTAGTCTTTTTTATCAAGAAATGTAATTTTATATCAGAGAACAATCTAATCGTTTTCACCATTTTATTTCGTTTTGAAAAAGAGCACGACGAATATCTGAAGCTGATTTATGTAGCAAAATTTCGTTGCAAAGTTTTTTGGTTACCGGATAAAATTTAATAAGCTCATTATCATTTTTCATATAATCTGGCTTATTTCTTCTTTCTTCGGGTATCTGCTTAGTTGAAAAATAAACGTATCTATACCCAATCTTATACAAATCAGTGGTTACACTTGGGTAAGCTTCAATGCCACAAAACTCACAGTCATCCCAAGATATAAATGACCTTTTCTTGAATAAACACCTATATTCAACACCCTCATCGGTTAATATAAGTTTTCCAAAGGCTATGGGATAAACTTTTGGAAGGATGAGGTATTTCCAAGACAATAACCAACCTATAAATAAAACTATACCACCAACCAGATAAGTCGATTTATTTTCGATTTCTGTAAACGAGGCTACTATCATTTGAATAGGAAAACCCAAAAACAAAAAAATCGCACACACAACTAAACGAAATTCAATCAAAAACAATATATTCATTCGAAAACTTTTTCTCTTCATTTTCATCACCTATTTCAATCTCTTTTACCCATAAAAAGTCATCCATCTTATATTGTAATTCGTTCTCCCTTAGTCCTCAGAAATCCCACGTTCATCAACCACAATATGAGGAGAATCTTCAATGGTGTCAAAAAATCTCCAGGACTCAGAATCAACGTTGCAAACAAATAAATCTATAGTAGTGGTTTCTGTTCTTATCGTCAGGTCATTTTGTGAATTCAATTTTATATCAATAATTTTTTCACCTTTCATGATAGTGGTGAGGTATTTTGCTTTTGAATCAAAGAGTGTTGAATTTCTTTTATTCAAATCTGCTTCTTCGGGTTGTTCTGAGGGAAATGGCAAAAATAAATCTTCGGTGCTCAGCACTATTGAGTCATCCCTTATCACTCGGAAAGGGCACTGAATATGATAAACAAAATGGGCAAGTTTATACTTCGCACCATGCCTGTCTGTTCTTTCTGTTAACTCACCAAACCCTAATTCAATTAAATCTAATGTCCTATTAAAATATTGAAATTCCTCGGATATTAAGTCATTTAGTTTTTTTATAATTTTTTCCGTACACATATTGTTTGCTCTCAAAAATCATTAATTTACATTTACAAATTAATAGTACCACAATGTATTAATTTTTGCAATTATCGAAAATGAGGTCCGTCAGTTGTGGGATAGCTGATATTCATCCTATGATTGGTCTCTAAATAAGTACAAGCAATTTGATAAAATGGGATATATCGAACAAAGTGCTGTGGTTGGTTTGCCTTCCTTCGAAGGAAGGTGGCACGGAAAATCTTGATTTTTCGTGACGGAAGGTTCTTTGTTGCACAGCAACATTTTCACCTAAGGTGAAACTTTCAAAAGAGCGCATCTACGCTGCGATTCCAATAGGGTTTTTGCCTCTTGGCAAAACGGCATCTGACTATGCCGAAGAATATCCCACCATTCCG
>JAZSJL010000068.1:0-4204 GCA_045534355.1 Acutalibacteraceae bacterium | reverse complement strand
GCATCCTTAACAAACTTCTTAATCAATTCAAAAAGCTTTTCGTCTTTAAAGGAAACAGATTTATCGGTCTCTCCTGCTCGCATAACAATTTTCTTTTTTGTGAATATGGAAACAATTTCGCCTGAAAGCATATCAATATAAACGTCAGCACCAATTTCCTGACCGTTTAAAAATTCCTGAATCATAAGGTTATCGGAATTTCTGAACAACAGCTCAAGGGTTTCCATATTATTAACCTTGCTTATGGCAATTGAGGCACTTCCTCTTACAGGCTTAACAAACACAGGGAAGGAAGCTGTACCATCTGCTAAATCCTGCCTGAATAAATCTATATCTACATAGCTTTTTGCAGTTTTATAGCCGTGAGCAGTAAGCCAGTTGAACATTTCCATTTTATCAAGGCTCATTTCGCAAAGGCTGTACTTGGAGCCGATTACTGTCACACCAAGCTCCTTGAACCTTTCCTCGTTCCGGGCAAGCAGGCTGAGCTCAGGGTCAATAAGACTTAAAACGCCTGTGATTTCTTCTTTTTTACAAATATCGAAAATTATATCAATATAGCCCGGCTCAGTTATTCTGGGTACCTGATAAAACTTATCAGCCTCGTAAACAGCAGGAGCAATATTTATTAAGTCTGTTGCCACTACCATTCCTTTGCCCGACAATTCTTTTTTGAAATACTGTACTATTTTATTTCTTGTTCCTGCGCTGAGAATTAAAATATTCATTACTTTTCTTCCTTACCACATAATCTGTTTAAATCATCAAAAAACAACGGGGTTCCACCGGTATGAATAAACAGAATGTTTTTGTTTTCGATTTTTTCACTTTGGATGTACTGCTTCATACCCCAATATGCCTTTCCAACATACGTTGAATCCATTGGTATACCGTGTTTGCACATCATTTCTTTTATAGTTTCATCTACCGAAGCTGATTTTTTACCATAACCATCGCCAATGTACAAATCGGTAAACTCAACAGCTTCTTCGACCTGCTCCGGTGAAAAAGAATATCCTTTTTCATTCAGATACTCATTTACACTATCTACAACTACCTGTCTGCCTCGTGGATTTCTTCTTGCAATGCTTATTCCCACGATAGTTGTTTCTTTGTTATTTATAAGCTTTCCGCATACAAGACCTGCCTGGGTTGTGCCTGTGCCTGAGGCATGAAAAATATAATCATATTTTTCTTCTGATGCTTTTTCAAAATCCATAATTTCTTCAAAGCATTCAACATACGCCTGCGTACCCTGATTTCCGTGACCACCACCGGCAATAAAATACGGCTTTTTACCTTGCTTTCGAAGCTTTTGCAGTGTATTTTCTATTGTTTTGCTTACTTCTGCTACAGGCACCGTTATTATACTTGCGCCAAACAGCTCCATAAGCCGACTATTGAAGGTTTCTTCGCTCTCTTCCTCAGGAGAAATAATTGTACACGGCAAGCCCCTTGACCTTGACATATTAGAAATTATTCTGCAATGGTTTGAGCTGCTGCTTCCGTAAGTTACAACAAAGTCATACCCTCCGGCATCTATTTCCTCAAAAAACTTCAGAGCCTTTCTTGCCTTGTTTCCCCCGAAAGAAACAGGTATAAAATCATCTCTTTTAATAAATATTCTGTTTTCATTTTCTTCTAAAAGAATTACGGGGGTGTTTTTCATTATTTCACCTTACTTGCTGCAAAATATTCCTCAAGACAGATTCTGTAAAAATATCTGTCTACTAATTTCCCTCTGTTAACTGCTGATTTTTCTGCAACTGAAAGCTTTTCAAAGCCCATTTTTTCAAAAAGCCTTTGTGCAGAATAATTCTCGGTTTCTGTGTACAAATAAACAAATTTAAGCTTCAGCTCTCGGAACGCATACTCCAACAAGAGCCTTGTGGCTTTTCCTGCAATACCTTTTCCTTTAAGATTGCTTTCTCCTAAGGTTACATAGTATTCTGCTTCTCCGTCCTTGATCGAAAGCAGACCTATTATTCCTACAGGCGTTCCGTTGTACTCAATAACTGCATCATATCTGTCAGCTCTGTCCTTGTTATTTTCAAACCATTTTGCAGTGTTATCTTCTTTAAGTGGTAATTCGTAATGCAGAAACTGATTATTATTTTCATCGTTTATCCAACGAACCTTGTTTGGAATATCTTCTGCAGTAAATTTTCTTATGGAAACAATACCATCAGACATTTTCGTACGCCTCTTGCTCTTTCCTTCTGTAATCATCAAATCTGCCAGCAGAAATTTCACTGCCGACGAGAATATCTGACCTTTTAACAACCTTCATTACTGTTTTAAAAAGAATTTTTATATCGTTTGCTAAAGAAAGGTTCTCCACGTACTCTATATCGTATGCAAAGCGTTCTTCCCAGCTTCCGATATTGTTCCTTCCGTTAACCTGCGCAAGACCTGTAAGTCCGGGACGAACATGGTGTCTGCGACGCTCTTCCTCGGTATAATACGGAAGGTACTCCACAAGAAGAGGTCTGGGGCCAACAAAGGACATATCGCCTTTAAGAATATTAAAAAACTCAGGCAATTCATCGAGAGATGTGGAACGGAGAATTTTGCCGTAGCGAGTCAATCTGTCATCATCAGGCAGCAGGTTGCCGTTTTCATCCTTTTCGCAGGTCATTGTGCGAAACTTTATAAGCTTGAAGATTTTTTCGTCCTTACCCGGTCTTTCCTGGGTAAAGAAAGGGTTACCCTTCATTTTTATTGCACCTAAAACTGTAAGGAGCAATAATATCGGAGAAAGACATAGTGTTGCGCACAGGGCTATTGTAAAATCAAGCACTCTCTTTATAACTTTTCCGTACATAATTAATCAAAACACCTTTTTACTACTTCAATAATTACAGCCTGCTCTTCAGCAGTCATTTTGTTATCGCTTGGCAGGCAAAGACCTCTCTCGAATATATCTGCTCCCACACTAAAGGTACCTTGCGCTCTGCCGTCGCCCTCACGGGTAACAAATGGGTTACCTGCATATATTGGTTGCATATGCATTGGCTTCCATATAGGTCTGCCCTCTGCATTTATTTGGGCTAACCTTTGGAGAATCTCTGTAGGGCAGGATTTTCCACTTTCTGTTTCGTAGGTAGCTACACAGTCCGTGCGCTCCTGCTTGCACATTGCATTCTCATCAATAATCATACAGGAGAGCCAGTAGTTAGGTACCGAATTTTCTTCGTCAAAGGGATTCATTTTAACAGGTAAATCCTTGAAGCCCTCTTTGTATCTTTCATATATTGCTTTTTTCTGTGCTATGTGCTCCTCAAGATGGGGTATCTGCCCTCTTACAACACCTGCAATAACGTTACTCATTCTGTAATTATAGCCAAGCTCTGTATGCTGGTACCAAGGAGCATTATCTCTTGCCTGTGTTGACCACTTACGAACCTTTTGAGCTGCTTGCTCGCTATCTGTAAGGAGCATACCACCGGAGGAGCCTGTAATAATTTTGTTTCCGTTAAAGGAGATTGCCGAAAAATCACCGAAGGTGCCTGTTTGCACGCCCTTATATGTAGCACCTAAGGATTCTGCAGCATCCTCAATAAGCACAGCACCGTGTTTTTTGCAAACTGCTCTTATTTCATCCAGCCTTGCAGGTACACCATAAAGATGGGCGAGCATACAAACCTTAACATCGGGGTGAAGCTCAAATGCCTTTTCCAGTGCAACAGGGTCCATATTCCACGTATCATACTCTGTGTCAATAAGCACAGGAACACCACCCTCGTAAACTACAGGGTTTACCGTTGCATCAAAGGTCATATCTGTGCAGAAAACCTTATCACCGGGCTTAACACCTGCAAGCTTAACAGCCATATGCAAAGCAGAGGTGCCTGATGCAAGAGCTACTGCATATTTACAACCAACCTTTTTGCAAATAAGACTCTCTGCTTCGTTGATATTTGCACCAACAGTAGACATCCAGTTAGTTTCGTAAGCCTCTTTCATATATTCAAATTCTTCTCCGTGCATTGTGGGAGTAGAAAGCCACACTTTATTTTCAAAAGGCTTTATTTCCATAACAAAATCCCCTTTTTGTTCATCGTTTTCAGTTGAAAAGACACAATAAGACATATTAATAGTTATACAGTACATATTATAGAATAAATACATATATATGTCAACAAAAACGAGTATAAAAAAACCACTTTTACTCCTTGGATAAAGGAAGTAAAAGTGGTTGATT
>JAZSJL010000302.1:0-2463 GCA_045534355.1 Acutalibacteraceae bacterium | reverse complement strand
TTGGCCTCCGACTTCTGACAGCCTTACAACAGAGGATTCTGCACAGCTTGAATTCATAAAAAACTGCATTTATGCCTTTGTGTGTGATGAACAGGCAGTTAACAATATTTTTACTGATTCGGATTTTGACAACGCTGTTTCAAATGTGGATATCAACACCAAAAAAACAAACAACGGTAACGTCGAAATGCTTATCGACGTTACCGAAATCGGTACTGTTATTACTGTTTCGCAAAGTATTCCTTAAGTTTTTCAGCCAAAAGCCTTGTGGCTTCACCACGGTGGCTGATAGCATCCTTCTCCTCTGCTGTAAGCTCAGCCATAGTCTTTTCGCCCATAACGAAAAGTGGGTCGTAGCCAAAGCCACCTGTTCCCCTTGGCTCAAAGCCTATATAACCTTCGCAGGTTCCTCTTGCAGAAATAATATCCCCATTCGGGAAAACACAGCACACAACAGAAACATATCTGCCTGTACGCTCTTCAAGAGGTACATCTCTTAAAAGCTTTAAAAGCTTCTGGTTGTTTGCCTCATCATCACCATGTACACCTGCAAACCTTGCAGAATACACACCCGGTGCACCTACGAGGTAATCAACGGCAAGACCTGAATCGTCTGCCACACAAGGCATACCACTTTCACGGCAACCACTCTGCGCCTTAAGAAGTGCATTTTCGTAGAAGGTCTCACCTGTTTCTTCAACATCGGTGATTTCTATACCCACCTGGTCAGATGTTTTTACGTCTATACCTAAAGGAGAAAGAATTCTGTAAAGCTCGTCTCTCTTTTTCATATTATGGGTTGCAATTAAAAATTCTATAGCCATTATCTGAAAAACCTCCCAAAGAAGCCTTTTTTCTTTTTAGGTGCCTCGTCTGTTGAATCTGTAGAATCGTCTGAATCTGCAGTATCATCTGAATCTGCAGTATCGTCTGAATCAGCAGTATCGTCTGAATCAGCATTATCATCTGTTTCTGTAGGTTCTTCTACAAGCTCCTCTGTTGCAGGTGCTTCCACGGATTCCTCAACGTTTTCTTCTTCCTCTGCCTGCATTTCAGCTACTGTTTCAAATACTGCCTCAACAACAGCAGAAAGCTCGTCGCTTTCGGTTGTATCCTGTACAGGTACATCCTCTCTTATTGTGGAAAGGTCTATTTCGTCCTCCTCATAGTCCTCAGGAAGTGCCTCGAAAAGACCCTCTGCAAATGCCTGTGGGTTGAATGGCTGAAGGTCATCTATACCCTCACCTACACCAATAAACTTAACAGGCACCTTAAGGTCATTTTTGATTGAAAGCACAACACCACCTCGTGCAGTACCATCAAGCTTTGTGAGAATAATACCTGTGATTTCAGCAATCTTTGCAAACTCACGAGCCTGATTAACTGCATTTTGGCCTGTTGTTGCATCCAGCACCAAAAGAACCTCTCTATCGGAGTATGGGAGCTCTCTGTCTATAACTCTATAGATTTTTGCAAGCTCCTCCATAAGATTTTTCTTATTGTGAAGTCTGCCTGCAGTATCACAAATTATGATTTCGGAGCCTCTTGCCTTTGCAGCAGAGATTGTATCGAAAATTACAGCAGCAGGGTCTGCACCCTCCTTATGCTTAACAATATCTACACCTGCACGCTGTGCCCATACATCAAGCTGGTCAATGGCAGCTGCACGGAAGGTATCTGCAGCAGCAAGAATAACGCTCTTGCCCTCTGCCCTGTAGCGTGCGGCAAGCTTACCGATTGTGGTTGTTTTACCAACACCGTTTACACCGATAACAAGAATAATGGAGGGGATAGTAATAAGACCCATATCCTCGCCACCCTCAAGCATTTCGGCAACGATGTTTTTAATTTCTACCTTTACGTCAGCAGGGTTTTTAATACCCTTTTTACGAACAACGTCATTAAGGCGAAGTGTGATTTCAGCCGCTGTGGAAACACCAACGTCACCCATAACAAGAGCCTCTTCAAGCTCATCGAAAAGGTCCTGGTCAATAGAGGTATAGCTGTCGAGAACGTTGTCTATAGCACCTGAAACGTTTTTTCTTGTTTTTCTTAAACCGAAGTTTATTTTTTTGAAAATACCCAAAAGTATCAATCCTTTGTGTGAAAAGTATAGTTTGTTTTTCTCTACGCTGTATAAGAATCAAACAAAGTTATTTACGTGAGATTACCCTTACGATTTGACGTAAGATTGCGTAAAGAACGAAGTTTGGGGAGCGACGCTGTATGAAGATACTGCGAGCGAGTCAAACAAAGTTATTTGCGTAAGATTATGTCAAATCAAATTTAGAAGCCATTTCGGCAGTCTTAAGTTCTAATAACTTTGATACACCCTTCCCCTGCATTGTAACACCGTAAAGCATATCAGCCTCTTCCATTGTACCACGACGGTGAGTAAGAAGAATAAACTGTGTATTATCTGTCATACGGCGCACGTAGGATGCATAACGAGCAACGTTAACG
>JAZSJL010000093.1:0-3884 GCA_045534355.1 Acutalibacteraceae bacterium | reverse complement strand
GCATCGAACTTTGGCTTTAGGATAGCTGCGTGAAGCTTCATATGAGCTTTGATACCCTCAACATTCTTAAAGAATTTAACGTGACGAAGCATATTAACCTTATCGTAGCTGATAGACTGAATAGTAAGTCTTTTAAGGATTTCCTTAATATTTTCAACGGAGGATGCAAGGCAAGCAACACCGGCACCCGGGTAGGAAATTTTAGAGGTGGAAGCAACCTCAACAACCATATTCTTATTTCTCTCAGGGAGAACATCGAAAATATTGAGAAGCTCATCCGTTGTATCTGTAAGGTCGTGTACACAGTAAGCATTATCCCAGATAATTCTGAAATCAGAGCTAACGTTAAGGTTTGCAATTCTCTCAACAGTTTCTTTTGAGAAGGTTATACCCTGTGGGTTTGAATATTTAGGTACGCAGAACATACCCTTAACAGCACTATCCTTAACAGCTTGCTCAATAGCATCCATATCGGGACCCTGGGCTGTCATTGGTATATTAATCATTTCAATACCAAAGAATTGGCAAATTGCAAAGTGCCTGTCGTAGCCCGGTACAGGACAAAGGAACTTAACCGTTCCCTGCTTTGACCAAGGCTCGAAGCCTGCGCCGTTGTACATACACTGTGAAACGTAGTCAAACATCATAGAAAGGCTTGAGTTACCACCTACAATGATATTTTCAGGCTTAACCTCAAGAAGGTCTGCAAAAAGCCTTTTAGCCTCCGGGATACCGTCGAGAATACCGTAGTTACGAACATCAAGTCCGTTTTCGCACTTGAAATCACAACCATCAAGTACGCTGAGCATTCCGTCTGATATATCCAGCTGGTCAGCACCCGGCTTACCTCTGGACATATCGATATTCAAGCCCTCTACCTTAAGATTTTCATATAAACTTTTTACAATTTCGAACTCAGCCTGCAGCTCTGCAGCTGACATTTCAAGATAAGATTTCTTCATAAAAAACTCCATATCCAAATAATATTCCAAAGCATTATACCAAAACTTTTATGTTTTGTAAATATAAAATTTGTCTGCAATAAAAATTATATATCGCTTTCGGTATTGTATAATATTCAAAAATGATATATAATGATTAGATGAAATCAGATAAAAGGAGTTGTTTTTGTGGCAAAAAGGCTTGCTGTAATAGGCGCAGGGGCTTCGGGAATTACAAGTGCAATCGAAGCAAAAATTGAATATCCCGATTTGCAAATCACAATATTTGAACGTTTGCAAAAGCCCGGCAAAAAGCTCCTTGTTACCGGTAACGGAAGGTGTAATTTTACTAATGAGGACTTATCACCAAAGCACTTTTACGGTGATGAGAGCTTCTTAAGAAGTGTGCTCACAAGTCCACACGCTGATACAGAAAATTATTTCCGTTCCTTAGGTGTACTCACCTACCACGAGGATGGTCGCATATACCCACGCTCACAGCAGAGCTCTACAATACGGGAAGCGCTCATTAATAAAGCAACCTCACTTGGTATAAAAATTGTAACCGAGGCTGTAATTTCAAACATAAAGCCCGAAGGAAAGGGCTACAAGGTTAACGGAGAATACTTCGATGCTGTCATTGCTGCAGGTGGTGGCAAAGCCTCTGCTGTGCACGGCTCCGACGGCTCCTGCTTAAGTCTTCTAAAGAGCCTTGGACACGAAATTACAGACCTGTACCCTGCTCTTTGCGGACTTACAACAAAAGAGAAATTTATTAGCTCCTTAAAGGGTGTCAGAGCCCAAGCCAATGCCTCATTATATGCAGGAAACAAGCTTCTCGGTGAAGAATTCGGCGAGGTACAATTTACAGAGAGTGCTGTTTCAGGCATACCTGTTATGAACCTTTCGCACCTTTGCAGAGGAAACAAGGGTATTACTCTTAAATTAGACCTTTGCAATGATATGTCTTACAACGAATTGAAAGAGCACGTAAGAGAAATGAAGGCTAACTCCCCCCTCTCACAGGCAGAGCATTTGCTTGGTGGAATAGTGAATATTAAGCTTGGCTACGTGGTGATGAAGCTTTGCAATATCAAGGCAAACACACCTGTTAAAGACCTTACGGACAGATGTATTGAGCAAATGATTTCAATACTCAAGTGCTTTGAAATCAGCATTTCAGGTACAAAAGATTTTGGCAGCGCACAAATCACCTGTGGTGGAATCAAAACAACGCAGATAGATGCAAAAACAATGATGTCAAAGCTTCATACAGGGCTTTTTATGTGTGGAGAAATATTAGACATACACGGAGATTGTGGTGGCTATAACCTGCACCTTGCCTGGACAACAGGTAGAATTGCAGGTAACTCTGCAGCAAAGTATTTAAAAGGATAAATTTATGATACGACTAAACGAACTGAAAATGCCATTGGGCGCAACAGAGCAAGAGGTTATGCTTGCTGCTGCAAAGATATTAAAAATAAAACCCTCCCACATCAAGGAGTTTTCATTAGCAAGGCGCTCCATTGATTCAAGGAAAAAGGATAATATTGTTCTTGTTTACTCTGTGGAAATTGAAACAGACTTAAATGAGGACAATATACTTGCAGGCTTCGCTCCCAACAAGGCATTTAAAACACAAAAGTATATATACGAACAGCCTGAAGCAAAAAGGAGCTTTGACCTGCGCCCTGTTGTTGTGGGCTTTGGCCCTGCAGGTATGTTTGCAGCGCTTACACTTGCAAGGGCAGGCTTAAGACCTATTGTGCTTGAGCGTGGTGCAGACGTTGACGAAAGAACAAAAGACGTTGATGTATTCTGGACACAAAGAAAGCTTAACACCAACTCAAACGTACAGTTTGGTGAGGGTGGTGCAGGTACCTTCTCCGACGGTAAGCTGACAACAGGCATAAAAGACCCTCGTTGCAGAGAGGTGTTTCTGCGCCTTGCAGAATTTGGTGCACCGGGTGAAATACTTTACTCTGCTACCCCACACATTGGTACGGATAAGCTTAAAATAGTTGTAAAAAACTTAAGAGAAAAGGTAATTCGGCTTGGTGGTGAGGTTAAATTCAACACAAAGCTTGTAGATATTATTACAGCAAACGGCTTTGTGCAGGGTGTAACCTACGAAAACGCAGACGGCACCACAACACTCATTGAAACAGACGCGGTTATACTCGCTATCGGTCACTCTGCAAGAGATACCTTTGAGCTTGTACACAAAAAAGGTCTTGAAATTATGCAGAAGCCGTTTTCTGTGGGCACACGAATTGAGCACCCACAGGAGTATATAAACAAGGCTCAATACGGCAGTATGTGGAACTCCCCTCTTTTGCCTGCTGCAGATTACAAATTAGCCTGTCACCCACCACACGGCAGAGGTCTTTACACCTTCTGTATGTGCCCGGGTGGTACGGTAGTTGCAGCCTCCTCGGAGGAAGGTGGAATGGTTGTTAACGGAATGAGCGAATATGCCCGTGACAAGGAAAATGCCAACTGTGCTCTCCTTGTAGGAATTGAGCCACCATTTGATACAGACCACCCACTTGCAGGTATGTATTTACAAAGAGATATTGAGCAAAAGGCATTCAGGCTGGGTGGTGGAGATTACACAGCACCGGCACAGCTTTTAGGTGACTTTCTCAAAGGACAGGCATCTAAAAAATTAGGCTATGTCAACCCAAGCTGTCCTACAGGCGTAACACCTACAGACATCCGTCAGGTTTTACCCCAAAAGGTTACAGATACAATTGCGACTGCAATTTATGAATTCGACAAAAAGCTTAACGGCTTCAATTTATATGATGCTGTGCTTACTGCACCTGAATCAAGAAGCTCATCACCTATACGAATTATGAGAGATGAATTCTTCCAGGCAACACGCCTCAGGGGTCTTTACCCTTGTGGCGAAGGCGCAGGCTACGCAGGTGGTATAGT
>JAZSJL010000095.1:0-2216 GCA_045534355.1 Acutalibacteraceae bacterium | reverse complement strand
TTGGTCTTTTAGAAGGCTCTGAAATTATTTCAGAGTACCTCCAAAAGTCAAAAGGGTTATTGGAGAGCTATGAAAAACGAGATGGCTACTATGCCTTTGTGTGCGAAAAGTGTGCATCTGTTTTCGGGTACTATGGTGATTTTTTATACCACGAGGAATTAAGTGAAAGGGCAAAAAGGATTTATGAAGGGTCTTGAATTGTGCGAAAGCTTTTATAATGAATATGGTGCGCCTATGCTTGAAAAGGAATTTCCTGATTTAGTTGGTATAATTGCCGTAGGTCTTTGCGGAAGTGGCTCCGAGAACCTTGGGTATGACGACGAGTATTCTCGTGACCACGATTTCCAGCCCGGCTTTTGCATATTTATTCCCGATGAAAGCATTATTGATAATAAACTGATGTTTGAGCTGGAAAGGGCATATGGTAAACTGCCAAAGGAATATATGGACTTTAGCAGAGCTACAACTACCCCTGTTGGGGGCAAACGCCACGGTGTTATAAGAGCAGACGATTTTTTCAAGGAAAAGTGTGGCAGAGCAGAGGGTGATTTATCGCTACAGGAGTGGTTTTTAGTGCCCGAACAGGGGCTTCTGGAGGCTACAAACGGCAAAATATTCAGAGATGATTTCGGTTCCTTTACCGAAGTAAGAGAAAGGCTTTCTTTTATGCCTGAGGCTGTGCGCCTTAAGAAGCTTGCAGGCAGCCTTCTTTTGATGGGTCAGGCAGGCCAATACAACTACAGCCGTTGTGTTCAAAGGGGTGAAACGGCGGCAGCACAGCTTGCTGTGGGGGAGTTTGTAAAAAGCACTCTTCACGCTGTATTTTTACTTAATAAAAAATATATGCCATATTATAAATGGTGCTTCAGGGCATTGAGGGATTTACCTCTTTTGGGTGAATTACATTCTGACCTTGAATATTTGATTTCAAACAGCAATTCTGTAGAGGAGGCTGTAAAAAAGAGTGAAATAATAGAGAATATATGCACTCGTGTAGGAAAGCTTTTGTTAAGCACAGGACTTTCCGATTTCAAAGGGAATCTGTGCGAGGGTCACGCATATTCTGTAAATAATAAAATTCAGGATAATGAAATAAGAAATCTGCATATTTTATATGGGGTGTAACGATATGGCTAAAATAAGATTCGGTATTGTGGGCACAGGAACAATAGCTCACAGATTTGCAAATGCAATCAAAAATGTTCCCAATGCAGAGCTTGTGGCTGTTGCGTCAAGAACGAGAGAGAATGCAGAAAAATTCGGTGAAGAATTTGATATCCCTATACGCTTCGACAGTTACCACAAAATGGCTGAATCCGACGTTATTGATGCTGCCTATATTGCTGTGCCACACTCCGGACACAAGGAGTGCTCCGTTTTAATGATGAAAAACGGCAAGCACGTGCTTTGCGAAAAGCCTATGGCAGTAAATTCAACAGAGGCTGAGGCTATGTTCAGGTGTGCCCAAGAAAACGGTGTGCTTCTTATGGAGGCTATGTGGGCAAGGCTTGTGCCGGGTACGCTTAAACTCTTACAGCTTGTTGAGGAGGGTGCTTTAGGTGAAATCCTTGGTGTAGAGGGTAAGTTTTGCTACACTATGGATGAGGACGAAATGGACCACCACGTTTTTAAAACAGAGAATGGTGGAGGTTCACTTTTAGACGTTGGTGTGTATGGTCTTAACTTTGCAAGCTGGTATTTAGGTGAGAGTGTTGAAGAAATTAATGCACAGTCTGTTTTTTATAAGGGTGTGGATAAGCATACTTGTGTATTGTTAAAATATAAAAGTGGTGCTATTGCAGATATATCCAGCGCAATACTTTTGAGAAAGCCAAATGAGGGTTATGTATACGGCTCTAAAGGTTATGCTAAGGTTAACAGATTTTATGCTCCGCAGGAGATAGAGCTTCATTTTAATAATGGTGAGTCACAGATTGTTTCTACACCATATTGGGGCAATGGCTTTGAGGAGCAGATAGACCATTTTTGCGATTGTGTAAGCAAAGGACTTACAGAAAGCCCTGTTGTATCTTCTGAGCAAACACTTTTTATAACAAAGCAGATGGACGAAATCAGAAAAATTACGGGAATTGTATACCCACAGGATAGGTGATAATAATGAGAAAGAATTTTGGTGCACAAAGTGACGTTTACCCAATGCCGGTATTCATTGTGGCAGCGTACGATGAAAACGGAAAGCCAAACTGTATGAATGC
>JAZSJL010000361.1:0-3407 GCA_045534355.1 Acutalibacteraceae bacterium | reverse complement strand
TACGTTAATAGTCTTTGCGAGTTTAACCGATTTACCAACTCTCCTATAGCAAATTATAAGGGTGAGATTTACAATTTGCCCTTTAATATGAATACATTTTCAAAGCTCTGGGGGATTGTGACTCCTGAAGAAGCACAGCAGAAGATTGCTGAACAGCGTAGTCAGGTTAAGGGTGAGCCACAAAATCTGGAGGAGCAGGCAATCAGCCTTGTGGGTGAGGATATTTATCGTAAGCTTATCAAGGGCTACACAGAGAAGCAGTGGGGCAGAGATTGCAAGGATTTACCTGCATTTATTATTAAGCGCCTTCCTGTTCGCTACACCTACGATAATAACTATTTCAACGACTTATATCAGGGTATTGCAATAGGTGGCTACAACGTGCTTATAGACAAGCTCCTTGATGGTATAGAGGTTGTTCTTGGTGTTGACTATATTCTCGAAAGAGAAAAGTACGATGCTTTAGCAGATAATGTTATATACACCGGTACAATAGATTCCTTCTACGGCTACAGGTTCGGCAAGCTTGAGTACAGAAGCCTTCGCTTTGAAACAGAGGTGCTCGATACACCAAACTACCAGGGCGTTGCCGTTGTTAACTATACAGACCGTGAAACACCATTCACAAGAATCATCGAGCATAAGCATTTTGAGTTTGGCACACAGGAGAAAACAGTTGTTACGAGAGAGTACCCATCCGATTGGCAGGAGGGTATGGAGGCATATTATCCTGTGAATGATGAAAAGAACCAAGAGCTTTATTTACAGTACAAAGCCCTTGCAGATAATGAGGAGAAAGTAATATTTGGTGGCAGACTTGCCGAGTACAAGTATTACGATATGGATAAGGTTATCGAATCTGCATTAATCAAGGTTAATGAGGTATTCGGTCAATAATAGGGGATTATTGAGGGATTATATGGATAATATAAAGATTTCTGTAATTATGCCTGTGTACGGCGTTGAAAAGTTCGTTGGAAAGGCAATTGAGAGTATTCAGGCGCAAACTCTTACTGAGTGGGAGTTTCTTATTGTGGATGACGGCACTAAGGACAATAGTGGTATCATCTGCGATGAATATGCAAAAAACGACTCTCGTATAACAGTTATTCATAAGGAAAACGGTGGTGCTCCTTCTGCAAGAAATGCAGCTATTCCTTTAGCAAAGGGTAAGTATATGTATTTCATGGATTCAGATGACTGGGCAGAGCCTAAAATGCTTGAGGATATGTACAACCTTGCTGAAAAAAACAATGCTCAGTACGTTGTTACAGGCTACTATATTGATACCTACTACACAGATACAGAGTTCGTTTCACAGGAGCAGTTCCAGCCTGACGAGGTTTTTGCTTCTCAGAAGGATTTCAGAAGAAATGCATATCGTCTTTTCGACCAGAATCTTTTGTACACTCCTTGGAATAAGCTTTACCTTTCATCTTATATTCTTGAAAACGGACTTCGTTTTCCTAATCTTTTCTGGGATGATTTCCCATTTAACCTGAGCGTGATAAAGGACGTTGAGAGGGTAGTTGTTTCACAGAATAAATACTATCACTTTATGCGTGCTCGTGCAGAGAGTGAAACTGCAAAGTATCGCCCTGATATGTACGAAAAGCGTGAGGAAGAAAACGAATGGCTCCAAGGTCTTTATAAATATTGGGGCATAGATGATGCAAATTCTAAGGAATTCCTTGCCCGTAGGTATATAGAAAGATTTATCGGTTGTGTTGAAAACATCACAAATCCTGATTGTAATCTTCCCGGCAAAGAAAAAAGAGCAATCATCAAAGATATGCTCAAAAATCCAAACGTTAAAAATAGCCTTAACGCTACAAAGCCAAATTCATTATATATGAAGGTTATGCTCATTCCGTACAGACTTAATTCCCCAAGCCTTATATATATTGAGAGTAAGGTAATAACGTACATTAAGCGTAATTATGTTAAGACCTTCGCCAAGTTGAAAGCAACGAGGTAACAATATGAAAAATCCACTTATTAGTGTAATAATGCCTGTTTATAATTCACAGCAGTATGTCAAAGCTGCTGTGAATAGCATTGTTGAACAAACTTATGAAAATATAGAAATCATTTGTGTTAACGATTGCTCAACAGATGACAGCCTTTCAGTTCTCAAAGAGCTTGCTGCTGAGGATAGCAGAATAATCGTTATTGATTCACCTGTTAACGTTGGTGCAGGTGAGGCAAGAAACCTTGCTATCAAAGAAGCTAAGGGTGAATTTATTACTTTTGTTGATGCTGACGATACAATCGAGCCTGACCTTTATCAAAGAGTGGTTGATGAAATAAACAAAAATAATCCCGACCAGGTTGTTTGGGGACTCATTGAAGAGCATTTTGATGATAACGATAAGCTAATAAAAACTGTACCGATTATATCTAAAAAAAGGTTTTGTGAAAATAAAACAGCTATAATCGAAACAATTCTTGAACTTGAAGAAAACTCCCTTTTCGGATATCAGTGGAATTCATTTTATCGCTCATCAGTTATCAAAGATAATAATATTAGATTCGAAAAAGCTTTGTTTTACGAAGATTATTTCTTTAATCTTGAATTTGCAAAATGTATGAAGAACTTTTCGGTGCTTGATTATGCAGGCTATCACTATTTTAAACGTGTTAACTCCAGTATAACTCACCGGTTTACCAAAGATTATTTTGCACTCAGCTACAGAAGAATTGAGTCAATGTATAGATATTGTGCAGATTTAGGGTATCTTGAAAGTGATGTGTATAACATTCTTGGAAACAGACTTTTGAGATATACTTTTTCAGCTCTTTCAAGAAATCACAACCCTTTGTCAGAAATGAATTTTTCTGATATGAAAAAATGGGTAAGTGAAAACACAACTCGTGAAATGTATTCAATTCTATTACCGAAGTGCGAGGCGAGCAATCCGGCTCACAAGGTTTTAAAAATTCTTATCAACAAGCATTTTTATACACTTATGGTGCTTATAGGTAAATTGGTTTATTTATTGAAGAGGTGATAAAATGAGTGAAGTTATAAAAAATGTAAAATCATGTTTTTTAAAAATGGATTTTCCTCTTGTTCTTCTTATCTTTTTTCTTCTTTTCTCTCCACCCATAATTCCCAAGATAAACACAGCAATAATTGCAGCTGTTGTTGTTTTTTTTGTTCTTATAATTAAATATAGAACAGAACTCAAGGAAACAATTATTGATTCCGGCATTTTGCATTTTGTTGTCATAATGGTTGTTTTCTTTGTTTATGTTGCTATAGTTACGATTGTAAATTTCTTTACCGGTGAGTATGTGCAATTAATGCACTATATAACATTGTGGTACAGATATTTCTTAATTGTGCCTGTTCTTATGATTTGTTGTGTTTATATTTGTATTCGGTGCAAAAAAAGAAATTTCAA
>JAZSJL010000092.1:0-8045 GCA_045534355.1 Acutalibacteraceae bacterium | reverse complement strand
CCCCCCTCCTCCGAGCTTTCGCTCGCAAGAGGGTCAGAGCTATCGCTAATCTTTAAACTCTTGCGAAGCTTATAATGTTTGGAAGCGTAGCTTCCCCTTAATTCCTAATTCCTCATTCCTAATTCCTCACTAAAAAAGCTTGTGCCTTTCGACACAAGCTTTTTCTTACTCTTTTGCTTCTGCAGCTTTTTTCTTTTCTGCTTTTCTTTTCCTTGCCTTGTAGGAGTTGAGCTCCTGTACGCACTCGTCAGGTAAATCACAATCACCTACTGAAAGCACGTATTTATTGTAAAGACCCTTGAAGTTTGAGCCACCTGTTGTAAGAAGCTTGTTTTTCTTTGCATACTTTGCAAACCTCTCTTTATCCTCTGCGCTCATTTCAGGAGTATAGATTTCAATACCATCGAGACCCTTTGCAACAAGCTCCTCAAGAAGCTTTTCGTTTTTGCACTTCTGTGGATTTGCAAGTATTGCAATACCACCTGCCTCGTGAATAGCCTCAAGTATGGAGAAAATATCCTCGTACTCCGGCACGTGGTTTATACTACCCTCTTTATCCTTTGAGAAAAGTGTTTGGTAAAGTTCACCATAGATTCTGTCTGCAAAGCCGTTTTCTATAAGAGCTTGCATAATGTGAACCTTGAATATATTCGTTGAGCCGGAGGCACACTTTGCAACAAATTCAGGAGAAATGGGATATTTCTGTGCTGTTTTGAGCACCATAAGGTGTGAGGATTTTTTTCTGATAAGTGAGCTGCGACGGCAAAGACCCTCAAGTCTGTCGGGGAAATCAGGCTTGTAGCAAAGCATATGTATTTCCTGACCGTTTGTTTTGTCTGTACCTGAAAGCTCAACACCCGGTATAACGGTAACGCCGTGGCGCTCACCGATAACCTTGCCCCTTACGGTACCTGCAAGGCAGTCGTGGTCTGTAATGGCAATTGTAGTTACGCCCCTCTTTTTTGCAAGTAAAATTAAATCTTCAATACCCAACGAACCATTTGATAACCTGGTGTGGCAATGTAAATCAGCTGACAAAAAAATCCTTCCTTCCTCACGTCTCCTGTAGAGATTTATTTTCCATATTCCTTACCTTTCGGGGACCCCACATGTTAATTAAATTAGTAAAAAAGCTATGTATTTATGTTTTTTCTTAAAAATAGCACACATACCCCGAATATATAACTATATCAATATTTTACTACCTTTAACAAAAAAATGCAAGTAAATTTTGTGTTTTAATACGAAAATCGACCATTATTTTTGTTGTATATTAACATTTTATGTGTTTGCTTTTTACGCTGGAACACGGGAGCAATTGTATATGGATAATTTTGTTTATGTAGCACTTAGTGGTGGCGTTGATTCTGCCGCTGCCGCAA
Source organism: Acutalibacteraceae bacterium (assembly GCA_045534355.1). Classification (GTDB taxonomy): domain Bacteria; phylum Bacillota; class Clostridia; order Oscillospirales; family Acutalibacteraceae; genus DTU089. The sequence goes on along the minus strand of JAZSJL010000092.1, from coordinate 6,663 downwards.
TACTTCTCAAGGAGCACGGATATAACGTCCGTGGCGTTATTTTACGCCTTAAGCCCGACAATGGCGCCGATGAGGATATTAAGGATGCACAGGCAGTTGCCGATGCACTCCATATTCCTCTGGATATTCTTGACGAAAGAGAAGCCTTTAAATCAATTACAGATTATTTCTGCAATGCATACCTACAGGGCTTAACACCAAACCCCTGTGTGCTTTGCAACCCTACAATAAAATTCGGAAAGCTGGTTGAATACGCCCGTCAAAAGGGAGCACAATTTCTGGCAACAGGTCACTACTCAAACATAATAAATCAGGATGGGGTATATTATATAAAGCGCAACCCCTCTGCAAAGGACCAGAGCTATTTCCTGTGTGGCTTAAACCAAGATTTGCTTTCCTTTGTAAAATTTCCGTTGAGCAATTATTCTAAAGATGAAATTCGCAGAATTGTTGAGGAGCACAACGTTCCTGTTGCCCACAAAAAGGATAGTCAGGAGGTTTGCTTCATTCCCGACAACGACTATATTTCCTTTATCGAGAAGCAGTTTAACCCCAAGGCAACACCGGGTGATTTTCTTTCCTCATCAGGTGAAAAGCTTGGTACACACTCAGGACTTTACAAGTATACTATAGGTCAAAGAAAGGGTCTTGGTGCTTTCGGCAAGCCTATGTACGTTATTTCAATAGACCCAAAAACAAATTCTGTTATAATCGGTGACAACGGGGAGCTTTTCAAAAGCAAAATATATATAAAAGATATTAACTTCCTTGCAGGCAAGGCGCCACAGCAAAGCTTCGATTGCTTTGTTAAAATACGCTGTGCTGCACAGCCTGCTAAAGCAAGGCTCACAATCACCCCACAGGGTGCAGAAATAGAGTTCTCTGACCCACAGCGTGCCGCAGCACCCGGTCAGACGGCAGCTATTTATTCAGATGATATTCTTATTGGAGGAGGCACAATATGCAATCCTTAAAAAAGCTATATAAAATAGGCATAGGGCCCTCAAGCTCTCACACCATGGGCCCACAGTATGCTGCCGAGTACGTAAATGAAACCTACCCTGATGCAGCCTTCGTAAAGGTAATTCTTTACGGCTCCCTTGCTCTTACAGGGGAAGGGCACGGCACACACACGGCGCTGTCCTCTACTCTTAAGGCTAAAAACGAAATCGTTTTTAACACAGAGGAAAAAGACCTGCCTCACCCCAACACTCTGGATTTTGTTATCTACGATAGCGAGAATAACGAAATCGGCAAGGTAAGGGCAATGAGCATTGGTGGTGGCGAAATCCGTATAGAGGGTCAGCCATCTGTTACTGCCCCTGAGGTTTACCCTCACAAAAACTTTGCAGAAATCAAAGAGTATTGTCTTTTGAATCACCTTAAATTAAGCGACTACGCTGCTAAATATGAGGGTGAGGGAATTTTTCCTTTCTTAAAAACAATATGGGAAAGAATGAAGCTTACTGTTCGAGAGGGTCTTGCACAGGAGGGTATTCTCCCCGGTGGGCTTGAGGTAGAGAGAAAGGCAAAATTCTTATATGCCCAACGCCATATGGACGAAACACCCGAAACAAGAGAAAACAGACTTGTTTGTGCATACGCCTTTGCTGCCAGCGAGCAGAATGCAGGTGGTGGCGTTATCACAACAGCACCAACCTGTGGTGCCTCGGGCGTTTTACCTGCTGTGCTTTACTATATGCAGGAGAAGAAGGGCTTTACAGATTTTGAAATATGCAAGGCGCTTGCTGCTGCAGGTATTATAGGAAATGTTGTTAAGCAAAATGCATCCATAAGTGGCGCAGAGGCTGGCTGCCAGGCAGAAATCGGTACTGCCTGCTGTATGGCTGCAGCTGCCCTTGCAGAGCTCCACTTTATGGATTTAGACCAAATAGAATATGCTGCTGAAAATGCAATGGAGCATTATTTGGGGCTTACCTGCGACCCTGTGTGTGGACTTGTACAGATACCTTGTATCGAAAGGAATGCTGTTGCTGCAATGAGAGCAATCAACGCTCTTTCCCTTGCAAACTTCCTCACCTCTGCACGTAAGGTGAAATTTGATACGGTTGTAGAAACAATGTACCAGACAGGCAAAGACCTTAAGCACCACTACCGTGAAACAAGCGAGGGTGGTCTTGCAGTAAACTACGAAGCATTGGATTAAGGAGATGAACTTATGGCTAAGGAGAAAATAAAAAAAGAAAAAGAGGTTAACAATCACCCTAATAAAATAGGTGCGAAGGATATTGCCGGCTACACCATAGCTGAATCCGGTAATATGTTTAACCTTACGTACATAACAAGCTACCTGAAGCTTTTTATGACAGACGTTTTAGGTATAAACGGTGGTAAGGTTGCTCTTATGTTTATCATTACACGTTTGTGGGACGTAATAAACGACCCTTTGTGGGGTGCTGTTGTTTCAAAGCGCAAGCCCGGTAAGGATGGTAAATACCGTCAATATCTCAGACAGGTAGCTGTTCCTTTGGGTATTTCAACAATTGTTTGCTTTATCCCCTTCGGTGACCCTAATTCTGTTTTCTACAACGCTACTTTAGCTGCTCACCCAACCCTTGTGTTTGGTATATGTATTGTGCTCTACCTTATTTACTGCACAATGTACACAGCTATGAACATTCCGTTTGGCTCTCTTGCTTCCGTTATTACAGATGACCCTAAGGGCAGGACTGTTCTTTCCACAGCACGTTCAGTTGGTTCAGGTGTTGGTGGTGCAGTTGTTACGCTTATTGCTCCGTTTATCATCTACGTGGGCACAGGAGAAATCAACGCCATCACAGGTAAAGAAAACGAGGTTGCAGACGGCAACAGAATGTTTATCTATGCTCTTTTAATGGGTGTATTTTCAATTATTGCATACCTTGTCGGCCACAGAATGGTTAAAGAGCGTGTTCCTGCAATTGAAGAAGAAAATGTAAGCCTTAAAGAGGTTTATAAAGGACTTTTCAAGTCAAGACCATTCATTATGCTCACAATTTCCGGTGTGCTCATTAGTGGTCAGCTCCAGTTCAACTCCTTTAACGCATACCTTTATAAGAACTATTTTCAGGATACAAGCCTTAGCGTTATAGGTACAATATGCACCTACCTTCCTATGGCGGCACTTATTCTCTTTACACCAAAGCTTTCACAGAAATTCGGTAAAAAAGAGCTTTGTGGCAGAATGTCAATCATTGCTGCCATTACCTCTGTTTTCCTTTTCATCACAACAAACAGCGAGGGCTTTATTCAATGGATTAACCCATACCAGCCGGGTGTTGTGGGCTCAGGTATTTACCCTGCCTGGCTCTATATGCTCTGCCTTCTTCTTATAGGCTTCGGCTACACCTTTGTAAGCCTTACCTGCTGGGCAGTTGTTATGGACGTTATTGACTACCAGGAGTACAAAACAGGCATCAGAAACGAAAGTGCCGTTTACTCTGCATACACCTTCGGCAGACAGCTTGGTCAGGCTGTTGCCGATGCAGGCGGACTTCTCCTTCTTGACTACTGGGTAGGCTACGACGGCTCAATGGCAAACCAGGGCTTTATTGCAGAAAACGACGTAAGTAAAAAGATTATGTTTATCTGTACTGTAATTCCTGCAATCGTTTACGTTGGTGTGTGGCTCATATTCAGCTTCGGCTACCCACTCACCAAGGAAAAGCTTGAGCCTATATATGCAACTCTTCGTGAAAAGCACGAAGCAGAAGCAGCTGCACAGGGCGAATAAACTACTTTTATATATAAACCGGGTACGGATTTTATCCGTGCCCGGTTATTTGTTTACTGTTAATTTTTTAGTATATTGTTTACCATCCTTCAAAGTGAAGCTAGGATTTCACTACACTTTTAATGACAAATAAAGGCAAGAGAACTACCCACCACCAAAAGCGTTGCTTTTGGTCCCCCTCCCTATTCAGCAAAGCTGAACAGGGATGAAAAGCTATCGCAATGCTCTAATTTCTATCTGCTAATTGCTATTTGCTATCAGCTAATTGCTAACCACTATTTGCTGTTTTGCGAAGCTCTGGCAGCTGGCGACTGGTAGCCGGCGACTAAAAAAGGCTCCCTCAGGGGAGCCTTTTTTCTTATTCTTCAATAGCTGCCTTCTTCATATTGATTTTGCGAAGGACAGCTGAATCGAACTTTGGAGTTCTGTCGTAGTGGTATATACCGTTAAGCTCCTGCTCAACGTCTGTGAGCTGTGTATAGCAGAAGCCCAGCATTCTTGGGTTATCTATAAGCGCTGTGGTAAGACCGTCGTACCTTTCGTAGAATTCTTCAAGAGAGGTTGCAGCATTACCGTAGCCCCAAGCCTTTTCTCTGTCGTTTTCGTCGAAGGCTGCAAGCTCTACTCTTATACCACCATACTCACTCATAAACACAGGCTCACCCTTCCAGGTCTGGCGATCTTTATGATTATCGAAAAGAACACCCTTTGTAAAGAGCTCGTCGTAGTGCTCCTTGAACACATTGTAGTCCTGCTCGTAGTCGTGCACGTCAAAAACATCTGTTTCCACGTGGAAGTTACCACTTGTATCAATGCAAGGACGTGTTTTATCAAGGGATTTTACTGTGCGATAAATGATTTTAATTGTATCGTCATCCTGCTTTCTGCCGTCTATGTCCCAGGTTTCATTGTATGGGCACCAGCCAATAAGTGCAGGGTGGTTGAAATCTCTTTCAATCTCCTCTTCAATCTCAAGAAGGAAATAACGGATTGATTCAAACTGTGTATGGTCTGCACCCCAGTTGCCGTGCTCACCCCATACTATATAGCCAAGCTCATCGCAGTAGTGCAAGAAAAGAGGTTCAAATATTTTCTGGTGAAGTCTTGCTCCGTTGAAGCCTGCATCCATTGAAAGAAGAATATCGTTTTTGAGAGCCTCTTTAGTTGGTGCTGTGTAGATGCCGTCCGGATAGAAGCCCTGGTCGAGAATAAGGCGCTGGAATATTGGCTCACCGTTAATCTTGATTACACCATCTGCAAGCTTAACCTCACGCAGACCTGCATAGGACGTAAGCACATCGCCACCGAAGGAAAGCTGAAGGCTGTAAAGACCACCCTTGCCAACCTGCCAGAGGTGCTTCTGTGAAAGCGGCACAGTAAGAGTTGCTGTGTTGCCGTAAACTGTGGCACAAGCAGAGCCTACCTCTTCGTTTTCCCAGAATGCCTGTACGGAGAAATCACCCTCTCCCTGAAGGTCAGCAGTAATAGTAAACTCACCTGTTGCAATATTGGGGAACACCTTGAAGCTCTTAATATAATTTACAGGGCAGAACTCCATATAAACAGTCTGCCAGATACCTGTTGTACGGGTGTAGTCACAGCTGTGTGAATAGTAAAGCTGACTCTGCTTACCCCTTGCCTGTAACGGGTCTCTTGTGTCATCCTCTGCATAAACAGTAATAACATTATCGCCCTCACAAAGGAATGGTGTTGCATCTATTCTGAAGGAGGTATAGCCACCGAAGTGCTCACCTGCAAACTCACCGTTTACGTATACCCTTGCGTGGAAATCAACGGCGCCGAATACAATAAATGCCTTGCCTAATGACAACTGCTCTTTAGTAACGGATACTGTTTTCTTGTACCATACTGCTGCCATAAAATCCTTGTAGCCAATGCCCGAAAGCTCACTTTCAGGGCAGAACGGAACAATAATTTTCTTTGAAAAAGCAGTATCCTTTTCGTATAGCCTTCTATCCAAGCCACTATTGCCGAAATCAAATTCAAAATCCCACTCACCGTTAAGATTTATGTAGCACTCTCTGAAAAACGACGGGTTCGGATGTTCACTTCTTGGTATCATAATAATTCTCCTTTTCATCTTAAATAAATCAACAATACTGCAATATCTGCAGGGGAAACGCCACTTATTCTCGAAGCCTGTCCGATTGTTTCGGGACGTATCTTTTTAAGCTTTTCTATAGCCTCAAGGCGCAGGTTAGTAACCTTATCGTAGTCAATATCCCGTGGGATTCTTTTTACCTCAAGGCGTTTTTGCTCCTGCACCTGTGCAAGCTGTCTTTTAATATAGCCTGCATATTTTAAATTTATTTCCACCTGCTCGAAAACATCCTGTGGTAAATCAGGGCGTTTTTTATCAAATGGTGCAAGTATCTTATATGAAAGCTGTGGTCTTTTTATAAGCTCTGAAAGTCTACAGCCTGTTACAAGTGGTGCTGTGCCTGCTTCCTCTAAAACCTTGTTTAATTCTTCACCTGGAGCAATGCTCACCCTCTCAATACGGGCAGTTTCTTCCTCAATAAGTTTCTTTTTCTCCTGAAGATTCTCGTATCTTTCCTGAGAAATGAGTCCTATCTCATAGCCCATTTCAGTAAGGCGCAGGTCTGCGTTATCCTCACGGAGAATAAGCCTGTACTCACTTCGTGAGGTCATCATTCTGTACGGCTCGTTCGTTCCTTTTGTGACAAGGTCGTCACTAAGCGTTCCGATATAAGACGAGCTTCTCGGTAGAATAAGTTCGTTTTTTCCTCTCAAGGCAAGAGAAGCATTGAGTCCTGCAATAAGTCCCTGCGCCGCCGCTTCCTCATATCCTGACGTGCCGTTAAACTGCCCTGCACCGTAAAGTCCTTTTATTTCTTTGAATTCAAGGGTGGGATAAAGACCAAGCGGGTCACAGCAGTCGTATTCTA
>JAZSJL010000010.1:0-14709 GCA_045534355.1 Acutalibacteraceae bacterium | reverse complement strand
ACAATACTAATGGCCAACTCCTTGGCTCACAGAACGACATGGCTACGCTCCGACTTCTACAGGTGTTGCAAGAGCCTGACGAACCTGTGCACTTGTGATTTCAACTGACTTTGGAAGTCCGTCAATAAGATTTCTGCCCTTGATTTCCATGGCAGCCTCACCCTCGTATGGGTATGCAGAGCCTAATTTAAGCTTAATATCCTCTGCTGAACGCTCACCTATAAGAAGATTAAAGGTACGCTTAACGTATGAGATAATGGCTTCATCAAAATCATCACCGGCTACACGGCAGGACTTTGAGGTAACAATATCGCCCAGAGAAATAACAGCAACCTCGCTTGTGCCACCACCAATATCAACTATCATACTACCGGTTGCTTCAAGCACAGGGAGACCTGCACCGATTGCAGCAGCCATTGGCTCCTCAATAAGGCTAACGTACCTTGCACCTGCACTCTTTGCAGCATCGTGCACGGCACGGCGCTCAACCTCTGTAACACCTGAGGGAATACAAATCATAACCCTTGCTCTGTTAAATGGTGAACTGCTGATTGCTCTTTTAATAAACTCCTTAAGCATATCTGCAGTCATATCAAAGTCTGCAATAACGCCATCCTTAATAGGTCTTACAGCAGTAATTGAGCCCGGTGTTCTGCCTATCATTCTTTTAGCATCTGCTCCAACTGCAACAACTGTTTTGGGGGTTGTTCTTTCATCCACAGCCACAACAGAGGGCTCTCTTATTACAATACCCTTACCCTTAACAAATACAAGAGTATTGGCTGTACCTAAATCTACACCTATATCCTGTGAGAAAAACATTTATACACATTCCTTTCGGATTATTTTTTCTTTGAAATAATATACGTAACAAAAAACATTACGGCTAAAACAGCAACTATTGTAGCACCTGCAGACACGTCGGCATAGAAGGAGATGAGAAGCCCTGCTACAGAGCCCACAAGTGAAATAATAACTGAGCTGAACAAATACTGCCTTGAATTTTTTGTAATATTCCTTGAAGCAGCAGCAGGAAGTATAAGAAGTGAATTAATAAGGAGAATACCTATCCACTTTATAGAAAGCATTACAACTACTGCAACTGCAACAACAAATATATTTTCGTATAAGGCTGTTTTAATACCTCGGCTTGCTGCAAGCTCTTTGTTTACAGAAATAATTACAAGCTTATTATAAATGAAGCTCCAGAGCACTACAATTGCAACAAGTGTAATTAAAAGAATTAAGAGCTCAACCTTTGATATACTCAATATATCGCCCACAAGAAATGAGCTGTATTTTGCAAAGCCACCACCATAGGACATAACTAAAAGTCCAAGGGCAATGCTTGCAGATGAAAACACGCTTATAACCGTATCGGCGGATGCTTTGCCATTACTTTTAACCCTTGTGATTAAAAGGGCAACAAACACACCAAAGGCAATCAATGAAATAAGCTCGTTTTCAACCCCAAGAAGCACACCCAGTGCAATACCTGTAAATGCACTGTGACCTAAAGCATCGGAGAAGAATGCCATCTGGTTATTTACAGCCATTGTGCCGAGAATACCCATCAACGGTGCAATAAGCAATACTGCCAGCAAGGCATTTACCATAAACTTATAGTCTGCCCAGGCAAAGGGTAAGGCAGAAAACACACTGTATATAGCCTCCATATCACACCCACCTTTCGGGCACGCTGAAGAAGCTGTTTTTAAATTCAGGAGATTCAAAAACCTCTTTTGCAGAGCCTGTTTTAAGTACTGTTTTATTCATAAGCACAACGTTATCGGCATACTCTCTTACTATGCCTAAATCGTGAGACACCATGGCGATTGCCATGTGGTAATTCTTTTTAAGATTTAAAATTGATTCGTAGAAAATTTCACTACCCTTTGCATCCACACCCGAAACAGGCTCATCTAAAATGAGAAGCTCAGGTAATGGGTACAAGGCATTGACAAGCATTACTCTTTGAAGCTCGCCACCCGAAAGCTCCCCTAATCTTCGTTTTTTCAAATCAAGGCAACCAACGTTTTCAAGTGCCTCGTCTATTTCCTCAAGAAGAGCTTTTTTTCTTCCTAAAAAAACAGGGGTATTGGTTCTGCCTGCAAGAAGAAAATCCTCAACACTCACAGGTGCAGAACGGTCAAAATGCAGGTGCTGTGGCACGTAGCCGATTGTTACCTTACTGATTCTTTCGCCGTGGTGTGATTCAAAGCTTACGCTACCCTGGTGGCGAATTTCACCTAAAATAGATTTGACAAGTGTAGTTTTACCTGCACCGTTTACACCTATGAGGGCAGTCAATTCACCACAATGAAGCTGAAAGGAAACATCCGAAAGTAACACGTCTGCACCTTTTTTTACACTTAAATTATTAACCGATATTTTACAAAGGCCACAGCCGTTTACGGAAGCCATCACTACACCATCCTCAAAAAGATTTATTTTAAAATCTTTTTCACTCTATAAATATTTTCTCGCATTATGTCCTCATATGCGCTTTTATCCCTTTCGCCCCTGAGCACAGGATTCAACTCACATAATTTAATATCTGTTTCTTCTGATAAAATTTGTGCAGCACTACCTGTATAGCTGGTTTCCACAATAAGTGCCGATACGTTGTTTTCTCTTATTTCATCTGAAAGGTGAGCAAGGCTTTTTGCCGAAGGCTCACCACCCTCGTCTGTTTCAACGGTAGTTAATATATTAAAGCCCAAATCCTTGGCAAGGTAAGCATATGCATCGTGGAAGGAGATAAAGCTTTTACCGGCAAGGCTCTCCCCTGCTACTGAAAATTCCTTCTGCAGCGCATTAAGTCTGATTATATATTCACGTGTGTTTTCACGCAATATACTTTCATATTCGGGAAAGCTCTCGCAAAGTCCGTTACAGATATTCTCCACCTGAATTACGGCATTAGCTACCGACATCCAAATATGTGAGTTTTCTGCATGGGAATGACCATGCGCCTCGCCCTCGTGGTCATGGACACAAATAAGTGCTACACCCTCAGAGGAATCTATTATTTTTGTTTCCTGTGAAAGGCTCTCCAAATCGTGAAGGAAGCCCTCCATGCCTGCACCGTTTATAACAAAGGCAGTGCAGTCACTAATAAGCTTTGCATCCCCTGCCGTAAGTGAGTAATCGTGAAGGCAACCCATATTCTGCTCTGCAATACACTTAACCTGAATATCCTCAATACCGTCTGTAATATTCAGAGTAAATATGTACACAGGGTAAATGGAGGTGGCAATAAGCTTACTGTTATTGTGGTTTTTTGCCACCCCACAGCCACACAGGGCAAAAATGCATATACACAAAAGAATTGCAATAAATTTTTTCAATTATCTATCACCCTGATAATCTTATCTTATACGGCATCTCTGAACCGTAGTCGCCTGTTTCAACCTTAATGAAGTATACGCCTGCAGGAAGCTCAACAACATCTGTTACAACAATCTGCCTGTTGAGTGGCGATTTAACCTCGGCATAGACGTTGCCCTTATCGTCAATAATGCTGATATTCCAGCAAACGTCACTACTTGCTTCTGTCTTGTGAGAGAATTCTACACTCACGTTTTTCTTGTTGTTAACGGTAAATCTGTAGTAGTCCTCATCGAATACCATATCAGCTGATGACATTATTGCACCTGAATAGTCTGTACGGAATTCAATTGTCTGGCAGTTAAGGAAGCTGCTGTTGGGCTCACGCTCATAGTTTTCTGCAGCAGTAAAGCTCCACTTAACAGAGTATGTGGTTGAGTTGTAGGAAACAGAGTCACCATCCACCAGCAGATAGTAATCACCTGCAGGTAAGCCTATGTTCTTAAGCTCCATAGCTTCCACGTTCCACTTTGAAACCCTCTTTATAATTTCGCAATAGCTACCGTCTGCAAGCTCTTTAAGAATACGCACGTTCCAACCGTTTTTATCACCTGTCTGCAAGGCGTGGCTGAAGGTAAGGTCAATATAGCCCTCTCCCTCAACTGTGAATTTATAGTAGTCCTTATCAAGGCTGAGAAGTCTGTCTGCAAGGCTACCGTTTATTACAACACCGTGAGGAAGGCTTATAGCTGTTTCAGGAGTATCGTTCATTTCAAACTCAAAATTGCTTGCCTTTTCGGAGCCTAAAACAATGGAATATTCGTCAGCCATATCGCTCTGTGCTTCAACACATATATAATACCTGCCTGCCTTAAGACCTATTTTGCCTGTTTTGATTGCTGCATCATCCTTGAAAAGCCTTGAGGTAAACTGCGTAATCTTCTGTCCCTGCTCATTTTGAAGGGTTACCACCCAACCAACTGTAGGGAACGTGCCGTCGGGGTGAGTGAACGAAATATTCACACAGCTATCTGTTCTTATATCGAAAGCGTACCAGTCAATATCCGTACCCTCCTGCCTGTTGGAGGTGTTACCGTGCTTACCATAGCCTACATCCAGCAGTGTAGCAGTAGCCTCTGTGTCATTTGGCTCTTTTTCGTATGTATTGCTCTGCTCAAAAACTGTTGTGATAGTAAAGTCAACCGAAAGGAAATATGCACTCGGCTCCACCATAATGCAGTACGTGCCTGCACTTACGCCCACTGAATCCCAGTCAGAAGTAACATCTGCCCAGAAGGACTCAAAAAAGGCTATTTCCTGATATTTGTGAGCAGTAGAGCCCTGTTGATTAAGCACCTTGTAGAGAGTTACAACCCAGCCTGATTTAGCATAATCCTCGTAATCCTCGTGTTTAAGACAAACTGTAAGCGCACCATCGGTTGGTACCTCAACTAAAAATGCTTCATAATCATCCCTTGCAGTAATTTTGCCCTCAAGAGTTGTACCAAGTGTCATATACGTAGGGGTACTTGTCTCAAAAAGCTTATCGTTTACAAAAAGTGAAACACCATAGCAGGTAACTATACCAAGCAATATTGCAACAATTGATATAATGGCTACAAGCCTTTTTTTGCTTTTAGTCATTTTCGCTTAAGCTCCTTTTTATTTGTTGGGACACACCCTCGAAATCCGGTTGTGTATCCGTGTGTGAGCAAAGGAACGAGCCCTTAAGCTCAACATTTAATATTGTGAATGCACACTTCAACTGATTTTTCATATATTCGAATGAAACGGTGCCGTCTCTGCCGGCTGCACCTATTAGGTAAGCCGTACGCTTCTTTTTTATAGGTTGAGTTTTATTGTTCTCATAGAAGGAGGTGTAGTAAACCTGAAATCTGTCTATAAGGCTTTTCATTGGCGCTGAAAAGGAGCCGTTATACACAGGGCTTAAAAAGATTACTGTATCACATTCCTCAAAGCTTTTATAAAACTCATCTAAATCTCTGTTTATGCAAACACCACTACAGCTACAATAATCACAACCGTTGCAGGGAATTATGTTTGCGCTGTAGGTATCAAAAATTTCAACCTCATCACCTTCGAGGAGGTCCACAAGCTCGTTGCAAAGCATATTGGTGTAGCCCTTTTCTCTGCCCGAGCCTTTAATTATAAGATATTTTTTATTCATTTTTTTATTTCCTGCATACAATATTTGCATATAAGTCTGCCATCTGCAGTTTCGTGGAAGAGTGGTGGAAGATATGCTTCCTCAGAGGTTATGCAATCCTCCCTGCCGCAAAATGCCTCGTGAGTAGGTGCTTCAAGGCAAGGCTCAATGAATCTGCCGGGCTTATTGGAAACTGTTTTTACGATGCTTATAAGACAAGCGTCGTTAAAATAATTGAGCAACTTAAAATATTTTGCACGAGGGTCTGAATCCACACTGAAATCAAGCTCTACACCTCTTGGAAATGGGTGCATAATCATAAGGTCGGGCTTTGCAACCATCAGCATTCTTTCGTCCAACACAAAGTTATGCTTTCTTGATTCAAACATTATTTCATTTTCAAATTTGCTTTTATCTACCTTTGTTACGTAAAGAATATCAAGCTTTGGTAAAACGTCGAAAAGATTATCGAAAACCTCAAAGGGCTTATCTCTTTTATCCATAAGTGAAACGTATGCCTGTGAAAGTGGCTTACCGTTTACGGATATAAAATAAAACTCATTGCCGTTGTACAGGTTAAGGCATTGCAGAAGGCACCTTGAAAAGGCATTGTCTGTAAAGTCACCTAAAAAGCCTACCTTCATATTTGAAACGTGCTTTTTTTCCAGCCACACGGAAGCAATATCTGCAAGGGTTTGTACAGGGTATGCTCTGCCACCATCACCTGCATTTATAACAGGAACAGTTGAATACAACGATGCTGCTCTTGCCGCACCCTTCTTTGGGTGGCTTAAAACAATCGCATCACCTAAAGCAGACATCTGCATAACCTCATCCTTAAGGCTGACACCCGGTGTATGGCAGAAAGGAATTGCCGTGCCACCTGCTCTTGAAGCTGTATTCTGATACGCACCCTCTACGAATGGGTTAGCCTCAAAAAAAGCATTAACGATAGTTTTGCCCTTTAACTCATTTGCATAGATGCTTTTGTTGTCTTTAATAAAAGCAAACTGATTGAGGGTTTCACGAAGCTCCTCTCTTGTGAAATCAGTAATATCAATAAACCTTTTAAGTGCCATACGCTTCACCTCATTAACAAAAATTGCAGATACGTATCCATAATCGCTTTATTATACCATATAAATATGCAAAAACAAATACTTTATAGAAAATTTACAGAAATTTAAAAAACAATATCGGTATTTAACAAAGAAAAAGCCGTTCTCTCCCAAAGGAAAGAACGGTCTTATTCTTTAAATTAAACCATTTAATTATTCAGCTACTGGAGCCTCAACAGGACAATCACCTGCACAAGCACCACAATCGATGCACTTGTCAGCGTCGATTACATAGATGCCATCGCCTTCTGAAATAGCTTCAACAGGGCAGCTAGCTGCACATGCGCCACAGGAGATGCAAGCGTCTGTAATTTTGTATGCCATTTACATTAACCTCCCTTGTATTATTATAGGGTGAGGAGAACCAACAGGTGCACCTCGCTCTACCACATTGTAACATAAATTTAAAAGAAATCAATAGAATTTACAAAAATTTATTCCTCGGTGGGAGCTTCCTCCGGCTTTGCTTTGCGAACAAGCCTTACCTCTCCCCTGTGGTATTCAGAAGGAACAGCGTCAGGGCGTCTGTCAAGAGCTACCTTAAGCATACCTGTAAGAAGGTTGCTTTCAGTTACGGTACCTCTGCCCTCTCGTGTATCTACAACAGAGCCAACTCGTGGGGTAATTTTATTCAGATACTCGTAGGAATCCTGTTCATATTTAAGGCAACACAAGAGTCTGCCACAGGTTCCGCTAATTTTTGTAGGATTAAGAGAAAGCCCCTGCTCCTTCGCGATGTTTATTGATACAGGGTGGATATCATCGAGAAACTGTGAGCAACAGAAGGGTCTGCCACAAATACCTAAGCCACCAAGCATCTTTGAAACATCACGCACACCAATCTGGCGCATTTCGATTCTTGTTCTGTACTGGGATGCAAGAATCTTAACAAGCTCACGAAAATCTACTCTGTCGTCAGACGTGAAATAGAAGAGAATCTTACTGCCGTCGAAGGTGCACTCCACCTCAACAAGCTTCATATCCAGACCAAGCTCTTCTACCTTTTTTTCGCAAAAAGAGAATGCCTCTTGCTCAAGCTTACGATTCTTTTCAACAGTTTTTCGATCCTCGTCAGTTGCGATTCTTAAAGCCTTTTTGAGGGGATGTACAAGCTCTTCTTCATCTACAGCCTTGTTTGCAACGGCAACCTCGCCACACTCCATACCTCTTACTGTTTCTACTATAGCCTGCTCACCCTTGGGAAAGGTCTTTCCATCGGGGTCAAAATAATAAATCTTTCCGCCTTCCTTAAAGCGAACACCAATAATCTCTGCCATAAAATCTCCTATAATCCTGCGCACAGCACAGCTGTAAGCAAGGTGTAATTGGGGTTATTTTCCAATGATTGATGTATACTCTCTACAGTATCGTACATATCAAGTAATTTCTTCAAATTGTGAGACGTACTCAAAAGCTCACTCTCTGCTTTAAAATCCTGCAAAAGAATTTTGCCGTGGGATTTAAGTGCAATAGCATCTCTCAAAACAGCCACCATAAGCATAAGTGCCTCGGCAGTAAGCTTTTTATTGCCGTCAAGCGAAGCTGTAGCCTTCACCTTTTCGTATTCACCGGGGTACGTTGTTGCCCTGCAAAGCGCTTTTACAATCTCAATTGCTTTTTCGCTGTACTCAAATGACCGGGTATTACCTAATCTTAGCCTTACAACACGGGACAAAACCGTACCGATTACGGCATTTGAGCTTTCCGAGGTCAACACAAAGGCTGTGTACCTTGGTGGCTCCTCTAACACCTTAAGCAAAAGATTCTGACATTCCTCGGTCATATTCTGAAGCTCGGGAAGTATATAAACCTTTTTCAAGGCATCGTTTGGAGTGAGGTATGCATCTCCTACAAGCTTTTTAACGTCTGCCTTAACATATGACTTTTTATCGTCAGGCTTTTCGAGAGTAATTATATCGGGGTGGATACTCTCGTCTGCCTTACGGCAGTTTTCACAAGCACCACAGGGTGTACGGCTCTGATTTGAGCAAACTATCATTTTTGCCGCAAGCCTTGAAACACGGTGCCTCTCGGTGGAATCGCCACCATCTATAAGCATAGCGTGAGGGCTTCTGCCATCAGCAAAAAAGCTATCCAGGGCTGAAAGCACGGCTTCAGGTATATTAAAATTTTCACTCATAGCATCACCCTGCTTTCTTACAACATACTAATTATAAAATAAAACTCTATTCTTTACAACAGATTATTTCAAAGTTTCTGTCTATTACCTTTTTGCCTCGCCAATTAAACGCTCTGTTTTCTATGTTATCACAGGGCTCATAGACGGACCTTGCCGTTTCAAAAAACTCTTTTATAGGTGTAATTGAAATACCTTTATTCATAGGGCACACGTTCTGACACATATCACAGCCCCATATAATTCCACTTGCCTTTATGAGCTGCTGCTCACAAAGGGAAAGCTCACCCTTCTTCTGGGTTATGGCTGAAAGGCAGCTGTCTTCACTTACCTTGTAGCCACCCAATGCCTTGCCCGGACACTTTTTTTCACAAAGACCACAGGAAAGGCACGTCCTGTCCTCAGGGAGTGAATATTCACACTCCAAATCCGTTACAATCTCACCTATAAAGCAAAAGCTTCCGTATTTTTCGTTTATCAGCAAACCGTTTCTGCCCTTTACACCCAAACCACAAAGGCAGCCTGCTTCAACCTCTCTTACAGGAGAATTGTCGCAAAAGGGTTCAAAGATATTATCGGGGTATTGCTCTTTTAGTGAGGTGCATATTTTTTGAAGATACTCTGCAACTACAATATGGTAATCGCAGGGTACTGCATATTTTGAAACATTACTTTTCTCGTAATACTCATCTCCCAAATAATAAGGAAAAAGGTACACTATAATGCTTTTTGCATTTTGGGGAATTCGGTGCCTTGCCCTACATTCGAGAAGCTCTCCAACACCTGAAAAGCTACATACTCCACAGGGCAAAACATCACTTAACGGTAAATTCATCATAGCTTACTCAACGCAATCATTACAGGAATAGTCAATACAGACAAGGCTGAATCAAAGGAAACCACCTGCGATGCAACACCTGTATCCTTCCCGTACTTTGCGGCAAACATTGCTGTGTTGTTGGCACTTGGCACAGAAGCCGAGATAGTACACGCTGCAAGCATTGTGCCACCTATTCCGAAAAGCTTGAAAATACCAAGCATAATCAAAGGCATACAAACCAATTTAAGCACGGCAACAAGATAGTTCTCTTTAACCTTGAACATAGATTTCAAATCTGTGTTTGCAATATACGTGCCAAAGAAAATCATTGCCACAGGTGTGTTCAGGTTTGATATGTGACCGATTGCCGAATTCAACACCTGAGGTACGTTTATGTCAAAAATGAAAAAAGGCAATCCCACAAGCACAGATATTACACCGGGATTCAAAAACAGTTTTTTAAAATCGAACCTTGTTTTTTCCTTGCCCTTGGTCATAAGCCATATGCCGTGAGTAAAGCAAAGTATATTAAACGCCACTACTCCTGCAGAACAGTAGAAAACACCCTCGTTACCGAGAAGCGCCTGACAAAGAGGTAACGCCATATAGCCCATATTACCATAGCTTACGGCATATTTATAAACTGCGCTGTTATCGCCCGATTTATTAAAAAACGGCAATGCAAGTATAATTCCCACTACAAGCGTGCCTGTCATACACAAAAAGGCTTTGCCGAAGGCGCTTGCTGTTTCCACGCTGAACTCCATGGACATAAATGACTGCACTATAACTGCAGGTGTGATTATATAAAACAACAAGTCGTTTGATGCCTTTGCAGTTTTTTGTGTAAAAACATGCAAACGGTCGGCTGTAAAGCCGACCGCAACAATCAAAAAGAGAACTAATACCTGTTGCGCGGCTGTCATCATATTGTTAAAAAACATTATTATCTCCCGCTATACAGTTTCTTCTGTTTTAGTAACTTTCCCTTATTGGAATAAATTACTCCTGGTCATCATTCTTTTTTCTGAGGTCTGCAAGAGAAATAGGCTTAATATCATCATCTACAGGCTTATCCTCAACAGCAGGTGCCTTACGAAGTCCGAATAAGCTCTTTTTTTCTTTTTTAGCCTTTGGCTTTGAGTCCTTTTTCTTTGCAGGAGCCTCTGTTTTTGGCTCTACTACCTCAGACTCATCAAACATTGCAAGGGTTTCCTCAATGGTTTCCTCGCCCTCTGCAGGTGCATCGACAGGAGACTCTTCTGCTTCCTCTGCTGTTGGAATTTCCTCTACAGGTGCTTCAACATCTGCCTCAGTTGGTTCCTCAACCTCTTCTACAGACGCTTCAATCGGCTCCTCAACAGCCTCTTCAACAACCTCAGTAGGCTCCTCTGCTTCAGTTATAGCTTCTTCTACAACTTCTTCAGCTGTTTCTTCTGCAATCTCAGGAGCTACTTCCTCTGTAGCCTCTACAGGAGCTTCTTCGAAAGCTTCTTCTGCTACCTCTTCTACAGCTTCCTCATCTGCTTCTTCAACCATAGCAGGTGCTTCAACAGATTCCTCTACCTGTGGAATTTCTTCCTCTGCAGGTGCTTCAACAGATTCTTCTTCATATTCTTCCTCATCATAATCATATGAATCAGTAATAACAGAAACAGGCTCCACAACAGGTGTAGCGTGCTTTACAACAACCTCATCGTCTGACGGAAGCTCTACCTCTGAAATTGTTTTGATATTCTTCAAGCCATCCTTAAAGCCTATGCCCAAGGATGCAACAATGTATGAAAGAATGAATATCATCATTGCAAGGTAAACGAAGCTGAACTCGTGCTCATCAACAGGAGTAACACCAACTGCAGCGCAAACAAGACGAGGGATTGTAACAAGCCCTGCGAAAAGAGAGGCTGCAAAGCCATAGCCGAAAATACCCCACATACTATCCTCTGTGAAAACACCTGTTGAAATCCTTGCAAAGGTGAGAAGGAAAAGCATTGCAAATACAAGCATAAATATCTCAAAGAGAAGCTCTGAGGAGTTAAGGAAGCTCACAGCTGTCATAAGCTTTGAAATAAGACCTGTAATTGCCCAGCAAAGGGGTGAAAGTGCAAGAAGCTTATACTCCTTGTAGGATGCCTTACCATTCAGGTGACTAACTGCAAAAATCACAAAATAAAATATTGCAAACATTGCGAAAATGAATCTTAAAACAGTAAAAAGGCCACCACTTTGCTCAAGGTTTGAGCTTAAAAGGCTTTTAAATATTTCCATATTAACGTCGCCCTGCACTTGAGGTACGATTTTACGCTCAATGGATAAAATATCCCAGCCCAGACCCAACACCATAACAATAGAGGTTACGCCGAGAATAGGGTTTTTGCCTGTAGGAAGCTTTGGCGACGGAACCTCTTTACTCAAGAAGCTGAGCACCATAAATATACAGGCAAAAAGGAATACTGCACCATAGAGCACAGGAATTGTAATATCGCTTGAATTGTAGTAACCGTTTGCAGGGTCAACCAAAGCAAGCAACTGATACACACGTGTTGGCAAAGCCACAAGCATAGCCGCAGCAAAAACAAAAATAAGATATTTCATTTTAATTGCGCCTAAGCTACCTTTAAGTTTATTCATAATTTCAATCCTTTCGGAATTATCTTTCGTCTATAGGAACGTAGCCTTTCGGAACAGTCATATTCTTGTAAGCAGGTCTTATAACTCTGTTACCTGAAATAAGCTCCTCCATACGGTGTGCTGACCAGCCTGCTATTCTTGCAATTGCAAAAAGAGGTGTGTAAAGGTCCTCCGGAATACCAAGCATCTGATAAATAAGACCGGAATAAAGGTCAACGTTTGCACAAATCTTTTTGTTGTTGTGCTTTTCAGTTGCGAAGATTTCAGGGGTAAGCTTTTCAATAAGCTCTAATGCACGGAAATCTGCACCAAAGCCCTTTTCGTCTGCAAGCTTTGCCGCCTCACGCTTAAGAATAACCTGACGAGGGTCGCTTAAGGTATAAACTGCGTGACCCATACCATATACAAGGCCTGACTTATCGCCTGCCTCTCTGTTGATAAGCTTTTTGAGGAAATCTGCTACCTGTCCTTCGTCGGTAATATCAGAAACGTCCTCTTTAAGATATCTCATCATTTCTGCAACCTTAAGGTTTGCACCACCGTGGCGAGGTCCCTTAAGGGCACCTATGCCTGCTGAAATTGCAGAATATGTATCTGTACCACTTGAGGAAAGCACCCTTGTAGCAAAGGCAGAGTTATTACCACCACCGTGCTCTGCATGAAGAATAAGGCAGATATCAAGAAGCTTTGCTTCCTCATCCGTAAACTTGCGATTTGAACGTGTTGTGTAAAGAATTGTTTCAGCAGTTGAAAGCTCGGGCTTGACAGGGTGAAGATACATACTCTTTTTAAGGTAGTGCCTTCTTTTCACCTGGTAAGCATATGTCATAATTGTCGGGAGCTGTGCAATAAGCTGAATGCTCTGACGAAGAATATTCTCTGTGGAAATATCATCGGGATTATCATCATAAGAATAAAGGGAAAGAACACTTCTCTCAAGCTTGTTCATAATATTCGGAGAAGGTGCCTTCATTATCATATCTTCGATAAAATCCTCGGGAAGCTCACGGCATTGACCGAGAATTTCATTGAACCTTGCCAGCTGCTCCTTTGTAGGAAGGTGACCGAAAAGAAGAAGCCAGGCTGTCTCTTCAAAGCCGAAGCGATTTTCTTTAATACAGCCATCTACAATATCGTTGATATTTATTCCTCTGTAAATAAGCTTGCCGTCTACAGGCTTACGCTCACCGTCTTCAATATAGTAGCCCTCTACAGAGCAAACCTTTGTGAGACCTGCCATAACGCCACTACCGTCACGATTACGCAAGCCTCGCTTAACGTCGAATCTATCGAAATACTCAGGACTGATGGAGCTGTATTCTACAAGTCCTTCACAAAGCTCTGTGAATTCCCCTGCAGGAACAGGCTTAATGTATGAATGCATGTTATCACTCCTCGTTTGCTAAATATATGTCATACCACAAAATAATAATTCATATTATTTTATAACAAATTAACTTTAATGTCAATAAATAAGTCAACAATAAGGGATAGTGATTCTAATGAAAAAATATTTAATTTTAATACTTTTTTGTGCAATTTCCATTCTTGTGGTACCTACGCTTGTGGTAACCCCGAAGGAAGGGGTTAATCCCATCCCGCAAACCACACAACAAGCAAACAATACAACATCACAGAAAAATACTGAAGGTAATTCAACAATCTCCGTTTTCAGGAGCCTTGAGAGTAAGACGGAGGAAATAACGCTTTTTGAATACGTTTGTGGCAGCGTGGCTGCCGAAATGCCCTTAGCCTACAACGAGGAAGCAATAAAGGCACAGGCTGTTGCCTGCTACACAAATGCCATAAGACAAAAACAGCTTGGCAATACAAAAAACGGTGATATAAGCGATGATACAGCAACCCACCAGGGGTACATTGACGTGGAGCAAAGAAAAGAAAAATGGGGAGACTCCTTCGAAAAATACGAAAAGAAGCTGCAGGAGGCTGTTAAGGCTGTGGAGGGTGAGGCACTCTATTACGACAACAAGCCCTGTGTTGCCGCATTCTGCGCTATCTCCAACGGAAAAACCGAGGATGCAGAATGCATATGGGGTACTGCTGTGCCATACCTTGTGAGCGTAGACAGCAAGGGGGATAAGCTCTCTCCCACCTACGCTTCAACAGTTTCTTTTACTAACGATGAATTCTTGAAAATAATCGAAGAAAATGGTGCTTCAATCAAGAATTCTGATATAGCTTCATCGGTTAAAATAACAGAAAAATCGGACATAGGTACTGTGTTGAAGGTGTCTGCCGGAAACAAAAGCTTTACAGGAGAAGAGATACGAAAAATGTTTTCCCTGAGGAGCCCTACCTTTACAATAAAAGCAACAAAAAATGCCGTAACCTTCAGCGTTTCAGGCTACGGCCACGGTATTGGTATGAGCCAGTACGGCGCAAATTATTTTGCAGAAAACGGCTATAATTACCAAGAAATTTTAGAGCACTATTACACAGGGGTTGAGATAATTCAAAATTAAACTCCTACGATCAATCAATATAG
>JAZSJL010000350.1:0-2422 GCA_045534355.1 Acutalibacteraceae bacterium | reverse complement strand
CGTTGTACCCTATAGAGGTAAGGTAATTAATATTCATCTTTTTCTGACCCACCATTTTGGAAATTTCAGTTGTATTCACATAAATGGTGTATTGATTGTTTTTATTAAGCTCTGTTAAAGCATTTACTGCTCTTTTGAGATATATTTTACTTTCGCACAGCTCACCAAATGCCGGATGGTAGGGTCCTGCAAGGAAGCCCTCCTCCACGTTGCCACCTGAATGAAGCCCAAGCCTTATAACTTTTATATTCTTCTCGTAAAAAGCTTCAAGGAGAGTAGCACACAGAGAAACTGCAGAGTCAAGACCTTGTGGCTGGTACTCACCCTTTTTGAACATTTCACCAAGGCAGGTGCCTTCTAAAACTATGGTAGGATAAATACGGACTGTGTCAGGCTTCAGGGAAATAATATCCTGACATGTTTTAAGTGATTTTTCGTCTGTATCACCTGAAAGACCTGTCATCATTTGCAGACCCAAGGAAAAGCCGTACTGTTTTATTAAACGAGATGCTTCTTTTATATGCCCGAAGGTATGCCCTCTGTGATTAAGGAGCAAAACCTCTTCATCGGTGCTTTGAGCACCAAGCTCAATGGCAGTTACGCCATAGGACTTTAACGTTTCAAGGACTTCGCTGTCCACAGCATCGGGGCGTGTTGATATACGAATACCACTAAACAAGCCCTTTTCAATAAATGGCTTGGTTGCTTCAAGCAAGCTTATCATATAGCCTCTGTCTATAGCAGTAAAGCTCCCACCGAAAAAGGCGATTTCAGTGTTTTGGGGATTTACGCCGTCTGCAACAGCCTGCGAAAGCACAGCCGTTACATCCTCCACAGTCAGCTCCTTCACAGAGCCTGAAATAGTTTTCTGATTACAGAAGGAGCATTGGTGTGGGCACCCCATATGTGGAACAAACAAGGAAATATTAGCGTGCTTCATACACCGATTTTTTCCAGTGCATTGCCTGCTGCCGCCTGCTCTGCCTCTTTTTTACTTCTGCCTTCGCCTGTACCTACTACTTCACCGTTGACCTTAACCACGAATCTGAATATTTTTTCGTGGTCAGGGCCTGTTTCACCTATTTCCTCATAGGAAATGACTGAACCCTTATTCCTCTGGATTATTTCCTGAAATAGTGTTTTATTATCCCTGAAGCCGGCTTCTCTTTTCACGGCCTCGGAAATAAAGGAGAGAATATAATCCTTAACTACCTCTATGCCACCATCAAGGTACATAGCTGCAATAACAGCCTCAAAGGCATCGGAAACGATAGACGGTCTGTTTCTTCCTCCGGTATTCTCCTCACCCTTGCCCATATAGATAAATTTGCCTAAGGATATCTTTTCTGCAAACTTGAAAAGAGACTTTTCGCAAACCACGGCAGCACGGAGCTTTGTGAGCTCACCCTCCGGTCTTGCTTTATATTCATTAAAAAGGTATTCAGCCGTAACGAAGCCTAAAACTGAATCCCCCAAAAACTCAAGACGTTCATTATTCCTTCGTCGCTTATTTTCATTGGCATAGGACGAATGAGTTAACGCTGTTTTAATTAACTCCTTATCCTTAAAGGAATAGCCAATAACCTTTTCGAAGGCTTCTATATTCTCCATACAATAATCACCTCGGCTTAAAAGCCAATTGTTTTGTAATAATCCAAGCTTCGCTTGGCAAGTGCCTCATAACGTTCTTTTTTATCTCTTATTTTTTCCTCCAATGGCTCTATAATGCCGAAGGCAGCGCCCATTGGTTGAAAATGCTTCACGGATTCATCGGAAATATATTGCGAAAGAGCACCAAGCATTGTTGTATTCGGTAAGAGTATAGGCTCCTCACCACCAAGATACCTTGCAGCATTGTAGCCTGCAAGAATACCTGATGCTGCTGATTCCATATACCCCTCTACACCTGATATCTGCCCTGCAAAATATATGCCTTTTTTACTCTTAAGGCTGAAATCATATGATAAAAGCCCCGGAGAATTAAGGAAGGTGTTTCTGTGCATTACACCGTAGCGCACAAACTCTGCATTCTTCAAAGCAGGGAACATTGAGAATACTCTTTTTTGCTCCCCGAACTTCAGATTGGTCTGGAAGCCCACAAGGTTGTACATTGTACCTGCCTTATTTTCTTTTCTTAATTGAAGGTTTGCCCAAGGTCTGTGACCTGTTTTAGGATTAGTAAGACCCACAGGCTTAAGTGGACCATAGCGCATAGCATCCTTACCCCTTGAGGCAAGCACCTCTATAGGCATACAGCCCTCATACACGTCTTTTCTTTTATCAAATGAATGAAGCTCTGCGCTCTCTGCACTGATAAGTGCTTCGTAGAAGGCCTCATATTGCTCTTTATCAAGGGGGCAGTTGATGTAGTCATCCTCTCCACCTCTGTCGTACCTTGACTGAGTGAAGGCATGGTCCATAT
>JAZSJL010000270.1:0-2393 GCA_045534355.1 Acutalibacteraceae bacterium | reverse complement strand
CGCTTGGCCTCCGACTTCGCTCAATCAATATAGCCAATACCACCAAAAACGCAAATTCATTCCTAAACCACTTGAAAAATTTAAAAGTATGTGTTATTATATTTTGCGTTATCCGGGTGTAGCGCAGTTGGTAGCGCACTTGACTGGGGGTCAAGGGGTCGTGAGTTCAAGTCTCGTCACTCGGACCAAAAATATACCATAGCCTTTGGCTATGGTATATTTTTTTATCTCAAAAAGGGGCGAGACTTGAAAAGGAGGGAGCATAGCTTGCTATGCGGAAGAAAACAGTCCGGTGTGACTGTTTTCGCCGACGTGTGCGTGTCGGTGACGGTAGTCACCGAGCAAGTCTCGTCACTCGGACCAAAAATATGGTATAGCCTTTAGGCTATACCATATTTTTTTATCTTAAAAAGGGGCGAGAAAATGTAGCTTGCACAAGAACTACTTTTTACTGCTTCTTACTACCCCTTACTCTACTTGAAACCACAGTAACAATTGGAGGTACTATTCCACACAGAATGTGCACAAGTACTCCTATAAAAACCACGCCTGAAACACCATAGCGCTCACCTAACACCATACCAAAAATGAAACCGGGGAAGCCGAATATCAATGAGCCTATGTTTACTATTTCATTAACTGTTATTGAATATGGCACAGGAGCAGTAATCAAATTCAACAAAGCTGCTGTAAACCAAGCAAAAAAGATTGTAAGAGAAAAAGAAATCCACACACCTTTAGGTTGGCTGCCAAGCTTCACACCTGCTATTGAGCAGATTATTGAAATCACAACAGCTGCAACAACAATTGCTAATGCAGAGCCTGCTCCACTGAAAACTGAAATTGCAACAGAGCCCCACGCCAAAGCGCACAATGAAACGTAGGTAATTAAAATCGTCAAAAAAGCTTTCGTTCTGTTTTTCATAATGTTTCCTCCTTTTGGGTGTTATTACAGAGAGCTTTATTCCTCCCTCACTTAAATATTAAAAAATAAGCAAAAAATGTAAAGCAACACTTTGTAGCATGGTATATAAATCGAAAACATTACCACAATTTTTTGAATTTTATGCTTTGAATTTTCATTTTTTCTGTTATACTACATTCGGGTGATATTATGAACAACATTGAATTTTTCAAAAATGCAGGGTACGGAATGATGATGCATTTCGGTCTTTACTCTATTTTAGGTGGAGAGTACAAGGGCAAATTCGGTGATAACTACGCCGAATGGATTGGCTCCCACTTTGCAATTCCCATAAAGGAATATGAACTGCTTGCGAAGGCATTTAACCCTATTTATTTCAATGCAGATGAAATAATCGGGCTAGCAAAGGAATGTGGTATGAAATACTTTGTTGTAACCACAAAGCACCACGACGGCTTTGCTCTTTTTCACTCCAAGGTAGATAAATACAACGTGGTAGACGCTACTCCCTTCAGGCGTGACATTATAGGTGAGCTTGCAGAGGCTTGCCAAAAGCACGGTATAAAATTAGGCTTCTACTACTCACAGGATTTAGATTGGCACGAAAAGCACGGTGGAGGCTACCTTTCAAATCACATGGGCTGTTCGGGTGTTACCTGGGATAACAGCTGGGATTTCCCCAATCCCGAGGAAAAGGATTTCTCCATTTGCTTTGAAAATAAAATTCTGCCACAAATTGAAGAAATAATGACAAACTACGGCGACGTTTTCCTTGCCTGGTTTGACGTACCTATGACTTTAAATGAAGCGCAGAGCAAGAGGATTTACGACACAGTAAAGAGGCTTCAACCAAGCTGCCTCATAAACTCCAGATTAGGCAACGGAGCCTATGACTACGTTTCCTTAGGAGATAACGAAATTCCTGCAAGTAAAGAGGAATGGGAGCACCTTTGCAGTGCACCTGCAGAAAGCATAAACTACCAAAGCATAGACGGCTTTAAACCAAGTAAATACGGTCTTTATGAGTCTGCTTGTACGCTTAATAATTCCTGGGGCTTCTCCTACAGAGACCACAACTGGAAATCACCCGAGGAGCTTTTCAGAAACAAAAACCACCTTAATGAGTTAGGCATAAACTACCTTATAAATATAGGCCCCGATCATCTTGGAAGAATCCCGGGACCGTCTGTTGATATATTGAGAAAGGTTGCAGAGATGGGGGAAGCTTTATAATCGCAACGCAGTTCCTTAATTTTTAATTTTGAATTTCGAATTTTGAATTATCATAACTATAACAGGAATAAGAATTATCTGAACGATAATTCCGGGTATTGCGTTAAGCACGGCGCCTGTCCAGAAGGCTGTCCAGCCGAATTTTGAGAAATCAAAGCCGAACATTACTATTCTTGCAACACCCCACACAATGCGACCTATTACCATAGCACCTATAAGGGAAACGTAAATATAC
>JAZSJL010000359.1:0-5837 GCA_045534355.1 Acutalibacteraceae bacterium | reverse complement strand
TTTTCAAGAATTATATGATTTTGCAATAGCTGAGGGCTGTGAAGCAGTCCTCGGTGAAACTTTTTCCAAAACCAGTCCATATAAGACGGGTGGCCCCTGTGGTGTAAGAATCTCTCCTTATACCAAGGAGGAGCTCATAGACGTTATAAACAAAGCAAAGGAATTAGGCGTACCCTTCGTTGTGATGGGTAACGGAACAAACGTTATTGTCGAGGATGAAGGTATAGACAAGGCAGTTATCATCATTGGTAACAATATGAGCTGTGTAAACGTCTTTCGTGACGAGCTTACCTTCTCTGCCGGCACACACCTTACAAGCCTTTGCAGAATTGCTTTAGATAATTCCTTGAGTGGTCTTGAATTTGCTTTTGGTATACCCGGCACCTGTGGTGGTGCAATATTCATGAACGCAGGAGCATATGGTGGTGAAATAAAGGATGTGCTTACAGAAATCACGCACCTTACACCTGATATGAGAATTGAAACAATTTCTGCCGAAGAAGCAAAGCTTACCTACAGACACTCTATATACAAGGATAACGGATGTATTATACTTTCAGCCAAAATAAAGCTTACTCCCGACACAAAAGAGAATATAAAGGCTCGTATGGACGACTATCTCGGCAGACGAAAGGATAAGCAGCCTCTTGAATACCCAAGCGCAGGCAGTACCTTTAAAAGGCCTGAGGGTAATTTCGCAGGTACGCTTATAGAGCAATGTGGTCTTAAGGGTAAAAGTGTAGGTGGCGCACAGGTAAGCCAAAAGCACGCCGGCTTTGTTATAAACAAGGGTGGAGCCACAACACAAAACATTCTTGATTTAATAGACCTTGTTCAAGCTACAGTAAAAAAAGAAACCGGCGTCACACTTGAGCCGGAGGTTATAATTCTGAGGTAAACTATGTCCTTTTCTGCAGACGTAAAAAAAGAACTTACAAAAACGATTTCCTCTGCCTGTTGCTATAAGGCAGAGGCTTTTGGCATGCTCTTATTTGGCAGAGCCTTCAACATAAACGAAATAGCTCTTATGACAGAGTTTGAGGACGTAGCCTATCGCTATGCTTCCTGCATAAGAGATTTAACAGATGTTACTCCCGAAATAAACGAGAGTAAGGCAGGTAATTACAAGGTAAGCGTTACTGCAAAAGCAGACAGGCTTAAAATACTTGAATTTTTCGGTTACACAGGTAAGGAGCTTGCCTTAAGAGTCAACCTTTCCAATTTAGAACAGACTAATGAGGATTGCTGTTCAAAAGCCTTTATCAGAGGTGCATTCCTTGTTTGCGGAAGCATAACCGATCCTGAAAAGGATTATCACATTGAATTCAATATAGCAAAGGCAAAGCTCTGCGATGATTTGTTACAGATAATCGGTGATTCAGGTCTTAAGGCACGAAAAATCACTCGCAACAATGGTTACGTTATATACAGCAAGGAAGCTGAAACAGTTGAGGATTTTATCGGTAACATGGGTGCAAACAACGCCTTTATGCACATAGTTAAAACAAGAGCCGTAAAGGATATAAAAAATCAGATAAACCGTCGTTCCAATTTTGAGTCTGCAAATATGCTCCGTTCCATAGAGGCAGGGCTTAAGCAAATTAAAATGATTGAATTCATTTTGGAAAAAATAAGGCTTGAGGATATGACTCCCGACCTTGCACAGCTTTGTAGAATCAGAACGGACAACCCTGAAGCCTCCCTTGATGAAATAGGAAAAATGATGAATCCTCCCCTTTCACGCTCTGCAGTAAGCAGACGCTTTAAAAAGCTTGAAGCAATTGCCGAGGAGCTGGAAAAATGAGAGAATTTTACATAAATAAAAACGATGCCGGACAGAGATTGGATAAGTATATTACAAAATCCTTTCCAAGGCTTCCCCAGGCATTGATGTACAAATACATTCGCAGCAAGCGAATAAAGGTTAATAACAAACGTTCTGAAATTTCATACCGACTCAAGGAAAATGACTTGGTTTCACTTTACATTAACGATGAGTTTTTCGAAGAGGTTAAACCGAAATATGATTTTCTTAATGCAGGCAAGGTTATAAAAATCGTTTATGAGGACGAAAATATTCTTCTCATAGACAAGCCTGCCGGTATACTTTCTCACCCTGATGAGGATAACTATACAGATACTGCTATAACAAGAATAAAGCGCTATCTCTACGAAAAGGGTGAATATAATCCCGATGGCGAAATGAGCTTTGCTCCTGCCCTGGTGAACAGAATCGACAGAAACACCTGTGGTATAATTATTGCAGCAAAAAATGCAGAAGCATTAAGATTACTTAACGAAAAGCTTAAAAACAGGGAGCTTCACAAGCTATACTTATGCGTAGTAATCGGCAAATTAAAAAACACAAGTGGACTTATAGAAGGCTACCTTGAGAAAAACGAAAAGCAGAACAAGGTATATATAAGCGAGAAATCTACCGATAAATCAAAAGCGATTGCCACTAAATATAATGTTTTAGGCTACAAAAACGGTCTTTCCCTTGTAGAGGTTGAGCTTCTTACCGGAAGAACACACCAGATAAGAGCAAGCTTCTCGCACCTTGGGGCTCCCCTTTTAGGTGACGGAAAATATGGCACCAACGCACAAAACAAGCAATTTGGTGGCTACAAAAAGCAATTCCTCTATTCCTACAAATTAGTTTTCGATTTCAAAACCGATGCAGGTATTTTAAATTACCTTAACGGCAGAAGCTTCGAGGTAAACGACGTGTGGTTTAAGGAAGCTTTTTATAATGAAGAAATATAAAAAAGCTTGAATCCGAGGATTCAAGCTTTTTTGATTAGTCTGCTGTATAAGGAAGGAGAGCTATCATTCTTGCTCTCTTAATAGCTGTTGTGAGCTCTCTCTGGTGGTAAGCACATGTGCCTGTTACACGGCGAGGGAGAATCTTTGCTCTGTCGGATGTGTAGCGACGAAGCTTAGCAGCATCCTTATAATCAATTTTTTCAACCTTCTCAACACAGAAAGCGCAAACCTTTTTGCGACCCTTCTTGTTAGGACGGCGATCAGCCTTATCGTATGCCATAACTGTAAATTCCTCCTATTAGAATTAGAATGGTAACTCGTCATCATCAGCGCCTGCTGAAAAATCATCAACGCTACCATTTGAGAAAGATGGAGCAGCATCGGTTACTCTCGGAGCACCACTTGCGCCTGATTCACTCTTTGAACCACAGAAGCTAACATTGTCAGCAACTATTTCAAATGTTGAGCGCTTAACGCCATCTTTTTCATATGAACCGGTCTGGATTGAGCCTTGAACTGCAATCATAGAACCTTTAGAAAAATATCTTGTAACAAATTCAGCAGTCTGTCTCCAACAAACAACGTTGATGAAGTCTGCCTTTCTTTCTTCGCCCGGTTTTACGTAGCCACGGTCAACTGCAACAGAAAATCTTGTAACAGCAACGCCGTTAGGTGTCTGGCGAAGTTCAGGGTCGGCTGTAAGTCTACCCATGATAACTGCGCAATTAAGCATTTTTCACACCTCTTATTTCTTAATTACCATTGAACGAAGAACGCCTTCTGTAATACCGAGAACACGCTCGAGCTCAGCAGGGAAATCTGCCTCGCAACTATGATTGTAAAGAACATAGTAGCCGTCTTCTTCATCGTTGATAAGGTATGCAAGCTTACGCTTACCCCACTCGTCAACGCTGCCCACTGTACCGTTCTTTTCCATCATCTTCTGGAACTTTTCTGCAAGAGCCTTTGCAGCCTCTTCACCGTTCTTAACTGAATAAATGATGACTGTTTCGTAGTTTGACATCGTTTGCACCTCCTTATGGACTCCGGCTCTCCTTAATATTTGAGAGCAAGGAAATAATCGCCGTGGACATTCCACGACGATTACAGATTATAATACTATTCAATCAATAAGTCAATACCCTTTTTTACTTTATTTTATAAAAGAGCCTAAGCCTAACTGGTTAAGGATTGCGAAAATCAAATCAAATATATAGCTTACGAAATTAGAGAGACCTAAATTAGTAAGGATATTGCTTACATCCTCCGGCATAAACTCCTCATAACCTATAGCAAGATCTGCATCCACCAATGGCTGTGCGCTGTTATATTCAACAGCTTCACCATTCATAATTTTAAAGTTAAAGCGTTTGCTGCCTATAGAGGCAAGGGTGTTACCCACAAGCTCATATTTAATTTCAACCTGCATAAGAGCGTTGCTCACCTGTGGGAGCTTACCTGTAAATTCAATTTTAACCTCTTTACCCGGAGCTAATTCTTTAACTCCAAGGGAATGGACAATTATATCTGCGCC
The DNA here is from genome assembly GCA_045534355.1 of Acutalibacteraceae bacterium. GTDB lineage: Bacteria > Bacillota > Clostridia > Oscillospirales > Acutalibacteraceae > DTU089. The sequence goes on along the minus strand of JAZSJL010000359.1, from coordinate 1,537 downwards.
CTTTACATTAACGGAGGTTATTTTAACAGGGTACTGTGCAGATATATTTTTTATGATTATATAATCATCAGCATCGCTTACATAGCCTGTAAGGCTGCTGTTGAAGCTTGCATAAACTGCATTTGTTGCATTTGTAGATTCCTTGAACTGAGGATACTGAGGATTTGAGTGAACGTCCTCAATTTCGTCTGTAAGGAGCAATGTAAAGGCAAGCTCCTTTGAATATTCATCCTTAAAGGTCATACCGTGGAATAATTCATCTACATACCAGGTGTGCTCAGGAAGATATGCGCAGGATGCATCCACCTCAAAGGAAGGTGAAACGTGGTCATGGGCAGGGTCATCGCACATAGTCTTTTCACCTGTATAACCATCATTAAAGCGTTGACCGTATGGTGCACACAAAGCACCTGTTGAGTCGTTTGTAGCAATAATTGCATCGGAGTTTCTTTGTGCACCCGAAACAGACGGAACACCACTACCTGCAATAATGCTGACATTAATTCCATATTCGTTCCTGCATCTTTGCAGACTCTCGTGCATATTTGCTGTAATTTCGTGAGAAGCATCACTCTTTGCAATAACACCTGCGTGAGTCACAGGATCAAGGTGCATAGCTTTAATCTGCTCGTAGTCCTCGTTAGGAATGAAATCCCATATACTACCGAAATTACCTATAACATTATATACGTATGGCAAAAGCTCCTCAACAACGTTATCAAGGAAGCCTAACTGCTGTGCCTCAACAAGCCACTCATACTCACCCTCTGCAATAAAGCCGTGCTGAAGGTAATAAACAAGTGTATATTCGTCTAAATGTGCATCACCACTCATAATATCATAAGCAAGCACAGCACCGCCGATTGCAGGCACTGTAAGCACGGCGTTATTTACACTTTGCTTGTAGCCGTAGAGGGCAAGGTACGTGGCTGTTATCTGACCACCGTGAGAAACAGCAATAATATTAACCTTATCCTTGCCTGTAATAACCTTTATTTCCTCGATGAGTCTGTCGAGCTCGTTGGCGCAGGTAATAAGGTCCATTCTCCAGTCAGCCTGATAGCTGTAGATAAGTGAGGGGTCAACGTATTTTGCAGCAATTTCATCAAGAACCTCTCGTTCATTTATATATTCCTCGGGAAGGTTGTTTTCAAGAATATACTGCATATTCTTATCCATTGTATCGGGGTTGGCAACAGTAACGTTATACTTGCTTGTACCATCGGGATTGATTTTCATAAACTCAAGCTCCTGCTCAAGCTCCTCACCCACAACCTTACCTAAATACTCGGCATTGCCGTCGAGAGTCATAACAAGGCCCTTGCCTATATCAACAATTCTGTTAAGAACTCTGCTTAACACAGAATCCATATTAAGACCCCATATTTGTGTTTTGTTGCCCTGCTCATCTGTCATAACAAGCTCAAAACTACTGTAGCCTGCTACCATAACAACAGGCAAATCTGATATACTACCCTCTACTGCCGTTGCACTTACAACAACACCAAAGGCTAAAACTATACTTAATAAAACTGAT
>JAZSJL010000341.1:0-2043 GCA_045534355.1 Acutalibacteraceae bacterium | reverse complement strand
AAAGACCCTTTGTGTAGCTTTCCATAAAGGCGTTGAAACTATCTACAATAGCCTTTTCAGGCTGGAGAGTTGTCATTTTTTGTGAAGCAAAAATCTTCTGGTCAAGGTAATCAGGAAGTGCTTCGCCCTCTGCCTTATTTACAGAAAAAGCAGCAAGCACAGCAATACCCCAGGCGCCACCCTCACCTGCAGTTTCCATAACTGAAACAGGTGCATTCATAACGGCTGCAAGTACACTCTGACCGATGACAGGTGTTTTGAAAAAGCCACCGTGGCCTAAAATTTTATCTACGGAAACGTTTTCATTGTCAAGAATCTTAAGACCTGTTTTGAGAGCACCAAAGCAAGTGAAAAGCTGTACTCTCATAAAGTTTGCAAGTGAGAAATTGCTGTCAGGCTCCTTAACGAAAAGTGGCTTACCTGACTCAAAGCCCGTGATATGCTCACCCGAGAAATAGTTGTAGGAGAGAAGTCTGCCACAATCAGCATCTGCTTGGGCAGATTTCTTGAATAGGGCAGTAAACAAGTCACCCATAGCAATATCAGAGCCACTAAGCACAGCAACCTCTTTAAAAAGATTTACCCATGCATTAATATCTGAAGTACAGTTGTTGCAATGTACCATTGCAACAGGAGCACCATCAGGAGTTGTAACCATATCAATTTCCTCGTGAAGCTCCTTAAGAGCCTTTTCGAGAACAATCATTGCAAAAACAGACGTACCTGCAGATACGTTACCTGTACGGATTCTTACGCTGTTTGTAGCAACCATACCTGTACCTGCATCACCCTCCGGTGGGCACATAGGAACACCTGCCTGAAGGTCACCCTCTTCGTCGAGAAGCCTTGCGCCCTCTGCCGTGAGAGTACCTGCATACTCGCCTGCAACAAGCACCTTTGGAAGAATCTCACGAATTTTCCAAGGGAATTTGCCATCTGTGAGAGCATCAAATTTTGTGAGCATTTCTTCATCGTAGCCGTTGCCGTTCATTGGGAACATACCTGATGCTTCACCAATACCCAGCACCTTTTCACCTGTAAGGAGAGTGTGAATGAAGCCTGCAAGTGTTGTGAAATATGCAATATCCTTAACGTGCTCCTCACCGTTGAGAATTGACTGATAAAGGTGTGCTATACTCCAGCGCTGTGGGATATTGAAATTGAATTCCTTTGTTAATTTTTCGGCAGCCTGAGCTGTGATTGTATTTCTCCAGGTACGGAAATCGGCAAGGAGCTCACCCTCTTTATTGAATGGAAGGTAGCCGTGCATCATACCACTAATACCAATCGCCTTAAATGATTTGAGAGTTATTCCGTACTTCTGCTTAACATCTGCCTTGAGGGATGCGTAGCTACCCTTAAGACCTGCATAAATCTCCTGCAGGCTATATGTCCATATGCCGTTTTTGAAGCTGTTTTCCCAATCATAGCCACCTACTGCAAGGACTGTGCCGTTATCGTCAATAAGTACAGCCTTGATTCTTGTTGAGCCGAACTCAATACCAAGAATAGCTTTGCCGTTTTCAATGTACTGTTTCATAGTAAATTCTCCTTATATTTCAATGTTTAATTCATTAATTTTATCCCTCAGAGCTTGAAAATCCAAGAGTGCATCCGGCTTGTTAAGAGGGTTTCTGAGTAATGCTGCAGGGTGATAAGTGCCCATAAAAAGGATGTTGCCCTTTTTTATGAATTCACCGTGCTGTTTTGTAACCTTAAAATCCTCCGAAATAAGCCTTTGTGCAGCAATTCTGCCAAGGCAGACTATAATTTTCGGCTTTATAAGTCGAGTTTGACCTCGTAGCCACTCTATACACATTTCCTGCTCCTCGGGGAGAGGGTCTCTGTTTCTCGGAGGACGGCATTTGAGTATGTTGGCGACGTAATAATCGTCGGGGGAGATGTCAATTGCCGCAAAATATTTATCGAGCAACTGTCCGGATGCTCCGCAGAACGGAATTCCCTGCAAATCCTCCTGCTCACCGGGGGCTTCACCGACAAACATTATTTTCGCTTTTCTCGATCCTTTTCCAAATACGGTAT
>JAZSJL010000398.1:0-4000 GCA_045534355.1 Acutalibacteraceae bacterium | reverse complement strand
CCTAAAATTATGGAAAGTGCTTCATTCAGCTCATACAAATAGTTTTTTAGTAAGAGGAACCGATTATCTGTACTGTATTTCTGCGAGGTAATGTTGGGCACAAAAAGATTCAGGTCATACATCCAAATCACTCCCCGACTCAATGCTTCGTGCAATGCTTATAATTTTTATTTTGCCCTGACCCTTAATCTGCATTTGCAGGTGGTCACAGCGTGGAGTTGTAAATGGTAATGAGAAGGAGCCTGTTTTATCAAGCTTCGCAGAAAACTGCTTTTCCCACCTGCCACTACTGTTGTATTGGAAGCTCACCTGAATAAAGGCGCCCTTTTCGGCAATCACCCGAAGTCTTACTGACGAATAGTACTTGTGCTCCGGTAAATCCAGACCCCAAAGCCCTGTTTCAAGGCACCAGGAGAAATCATCCTCAAAGCGAAAGCCCTTTAGCTGACCCGAAAAATTACCATACATATTAACGCCGTCTATAAGACCAAGCCTGTTGGTATTATTTTCTCTTGCAAGAAAATAAAGGTTCATATTGTTATTAGCAAATTCTCGTATATCAATATTACCTTCACGGTGCCACAAAAGACGCTCCTCATCGTAGCAAAACAGCACTCTTTCTCCATTAACATCGGTCATACAGATGTAGTATTTGTTGTTAAGAGTTCCACCTACAGCATTTGTGTAGTATGCTTTACCCAGGTGTGACGATACGTCTACAGGCAATGAGCCTTCATATGCACAAATACCATTTGGTGATTTGTAATAAAGTGTTTCGTTAAGGCAACACAGGGATTTATGGCTTCCCTTCTGCACGCCCCTTATATAAGAGGTTGTAATGGTGTAGGGTGGATTCTGTCCGTAAATTTTATGAACACAGTTTTCCTTAAAAAAGAGGATATAGCCTCTGTATGGAATAAGACCTGTAAAATCCCCACCACTACCTACAGAAGCCGTGTAGCTGTCGGTAGAAATGCCCATATACGCAAAAAAGTTTTTAGGGTCACCAAGCTTTGAAGCATATATCTCGTTTTTTGAGGATGAGCAGCCCCACAAACGGTTACCGCTTTCACAAACAAAATCCATATCAGGCACGTGCCTTTTCACGGTAAAGCCTGTGGAGATAGTTGCGTTTCTTTCAAGTATTCCTGCAATAACAATAAAATCATCGCCCTTGTCGTAAATGATATGATTTGAATTTATACCCAAAGCCTCGAAGCCGGAAAGCTCCACACCATCGTATTGATTAAAGCCTTTGCCGATACCGGGACAGGAAATTCTTATAAACTTCCCTTCAAGCTCAATCCAGCCTTCCGTTTCCTGTGAATACTGCTTCAAGGCGTGCTCTGTAAGAGATGTATCTACCCATAAATCTCCGTGCTTTGGTGATGCAGGTGGAGTGTTACCAACGCTATAGCTTTCATATAAATCACCATCGCCACGGCAAAGGGTACATTCTGCATTTTCACCTGTAAAGGTAGCCTCAAGAGAGCCGTAGTCCGAGAGATTTTCTGTATTCACGTATATCTTGTCAGGAAAAATTATGAGAAGCGTACCCATACTTACAAAGAAACGCTCACGCTCTGTATTGGGAAAATGTAAGCCCGGCACAGCCTGTGCACCATAGTAGAGAGTATTATTATTTATGTAGCACAGCCTTTCCTTTGAAAAAAGTCCGTGAAGCTGTGGCCCATAAACCTCAAAAAAAGCTCTTTTGTTGCGTGGTGATATAACGGGGTAATTATCAGAGCCTATGTTTTCCTCAAAGAAAAAGGCATTTTCATCAATAATAAGATTGTTTTCGTAGCCCTTAAAGGATGAAATAAGCTCTCTTGTTTTATCCGTTGCATAGAGTGGTGGTTTATACATATAAATCCCCTGCCTTAATCTTTGTATTAACCTTAACCTTTGTCCTTCGGTTTATGGCATCACCCATTTCCTTGTACAAACGATTAAACAGCATTGCTGAATTGTTGTAACGTGCTATCTCACCATTCATATAATCAAGCTTCATATTAAGGTAAAGGGAGTATATCTCCGAATACTCTGCAGGTGCTTTTAATACCACGTCAAGAGAGCCTCTGTCACTATAGCCTGAAAACGCCTCTGCGCCTCGGCTTTCAAGATAATCGGCGTTAATTTTCTTATCAAGCTCTGATATCCACTTAATTTTCTGCTCAATACTGACTTCGTTACGGCGCAGTGAATCAAACTCCCGAATTGCTTCTATAAGAGTCATTTAATCCCTCCTTAAAGAGAAATATTAGCGTCGATGTATTCGGCAGAAACAGCTGCCATTTTTTCACTATTCCTGATAACCTCTGCAAAGCGTTCAGGAATTTCTACAGTTTTACCTGTCTGCACAAGGATTCTCTCGCCGTTTACAGCGATAAATCTTTCCGTATCGTTTCTTGATTGCTTTGGAATAAATACGCTTACAAGCTTTTCTGACGGCTTATTCTGTTTAGTATTAGACATTTATATTCTCCTTTCAATTTGGTAGGGTGAATAATCACCCTACCCTGTGTTTACAAATATGTGTTGCTTTTTATAATTACCCTTGTGGTAATCCAACTAAAGATTGGGATGAAGAACGCAGATTTGTCGAACGACGGCGTATCAAGATACGTCGAGGAAACTAAACCATATTCAACCCATAATTAGCAGTGTGATAATCCAACTAAAGATTGGGATGAAGAACGCAGATTTGTCGAACGACGGCGTATCAAGATACGTCGAGGGAGTCAAACCAAGTTATTCGCCCAAGATTTAGTTGGATTTTGCTGTGGATGAGAAGGCAGAGCCTGACTCAATTCTGATCATATACTCTTCAACGAGTCTCTTGGCTGTTTTAAGACCCTTCCAGCCCACAGATGAGCGCTGGTTGAGTGGGTCGTTGCCGTAGCCCTTCTGCTTTACAATGTGCTCAATGCCCCCACCGTTTACGCTTGTAACACCATAGGCGTCGGCACCGATTACAAGTGTTGCAAATACTGCACAGTTACCGGCACCCTCGTTCCAGATTTTTGCCTCTGTGGATTCAACAAAGCGAACACCACCAAGGCAACCGATTTCACCCTTAAGCATATTTTCAGGTGTAGCGTACTTCTGTACCTCCATCCACTGGTTACCTGCCTCCTGCATAAGGTCATATGCAACGTATGGGTGAATGATACCTACATAGTAGCCATCAATTTTAGGTGCATTCATAGCCTTAAGCTCTGCCGCTGCCTTGAAAACATCCTTAACACGAAGAAGTGAGGTGTTGTCAATTGCAGACCTTGATGTTACTGCTGTTTCTGTACCATCTGCAGAAACCTTGGGGCAGTAAAGCACGTTTGTACCACCAACAATTTCGTTTCTTACAATAGTATCCATTGTAAGACCTGCCTGTGCAGAAAGCTGCTTTGTTGCTTCAACAATTGTATTGTCAATGGCTGTAAGCTCAAGAAGGTCTGTCTGCTCAATGTAATCACCATACTGCTCGATTGTAGCTGTTACAGATGAAACATTAAGCTTGTTACCTGTAGGAGTTACTCCCTCTGTAAGAGGTGTAAGTGCCTTAGGGAGAGAAGAGAATTTTCTGAATTCGATTATTTTACCACCGTTTTTCGGAATATCTCTCTTCTGACCGAACTGGTCATGCACAAGGTATGGTGATGCAAGAGTAATAAGGGTCTTGTCATAAAAGGTTTTCATTTCGGCAGAAAGGTTGTTACCCTCTGCTGCTGAGGTTGTTGCGTTTACAGTCTCACCTGCTGCAAAAAGCTGAAGATTCAATGTATATTCTGTCATATTTTCTCCTTTCAACGGCTCAGAAGCTGATGCTTGCGCCGTTTTCGACCTGTTTTAGTATTTTTAAAATATCTTGTGAGGTCAGGGAATTGACGTCTACCGTGGCAACAACAGCACTTTCACCTGAAATACCGTTTTCTACAGGGCGCCTGCCCTTCGCCTCAATGCTTTGAGCCATCTGCTTACGCACAGCCTCTGCCGTATA
>JAZSJL010000242.1:0-5778 GCA_045534355.1 Acutalibacteraceae bacterium | reverse complement strand
CTTTTCACCAAGCTTATTTTTAAGCTGTGTGGATTTGCCACCCGGTGCTGCACACATATCGAGAACAACCCAATCGGGGTCGATATCTATACACTCGGCAGGCATCATAGCAGCAGGCTCCTGCACGTAAAGCATACCTGCATGGTGATATGGGTGATTGCCTATTTTTTCGTAGTCAAGGTAAAATCCGTTTTCAACGTATGGAATTTTACCACTTGAAAATTCATCTATCAGAGAAAACTCCTGCAAAGAAATTTTTCTTGTATTAACACGAAATGCCTTTTGTGGTGGTTGCTGAAGAGAAGCCAGATAACTCTCGTATTCGTCACCTAAAAGCACCTTCATTCTCTCGGCAAACTCTTGTGGTAAATTAATCATCTGTAAGCTCCGTTTCTGCATAAAGCATACACATTGAAAGTGCCGTTATTGCTGCTGTTTCGGTACGCAAAATCCTCTTACCTAAAGAGATAATTTTACCACCACTATCCTTTGCCAAGTCGATTTCCTTCTGACTAAAGCCACCCTCGGAGCCAATAAATATACCTACGCTCATTCCACCTTGCATCCCGGAGAGTGCGTTTTTGGTGGCTGCCATACCCTCGGCACACTCGTATGGCACAAGCACCATATGGAGAGTTTTTGCAAGCTCAATAGCTTTTTTATAGGTTAAAACATCACCCACAGCAGGGATTGTGTTTCGTTTGCTTTGCTTTGCAGCACTTTCGGCTATAGCCTGCCAACGGGCTACCTTTGATTTTTTCTTTTTATCGTCAAGCTTTACTACACAGTTGTCCATTTCTACAGGGATTATTTTTTCTACTCCCAACTCAACTGCTTTTTGAATAATAAGCTCCATTTTATCGCCCTTGGGGAGACCCTGAAAAAGGTAAAGCTTAACAGGAAGCTCTGTTTTATTGTAGCTTTCTTCAACTATTTCGGCTATGAGAGAATCACCATAAAGAGAAGTAAGCTTACAAAGGTGACTTTCGCCCTCACAGCTTACAAGGAAGGTGTCGCCCTCCTTCATTCTGAGCACGTTTTTAATATGATTGAAATCTCCACCCGAAATTGAAAAGCCGTTACCCTGACGGCACTCTTCACCCACAAAAAAATTAAACATAGCTATGCTCCTGATAAATTGAAATAAAAATACAAGGTCATTATATCAAAACAAAATAGATTAGTCTATAAATTTATGTGGTAATTATTAAAAAGTTGTGATAGAATAACGGCATTGGATTATTCTTTTCGGGGAGGTGCAGAATTTGATAAAGGCTGTTATATTCGATTTAGACGGTGTAGTCATAGATAGCGAGCCTGTGGCATACGACATTTTGCAGGAGCTGGCAGGTAAGTACGGATACACGATTCCAATGGAGGACTACACAGGTAAATACCTTGGCAGAACTGTTGCTATGGGTATGCAGACAATGGTTGACAGCTTTAATTTAAATGTTTCCCCCGATTACCTTTTTAAGCTCTATAAGGAAAGGGAGAATATTAAAACAGAGGAAGGGATTCCCCTCAAGCCCGGTGCAAGGGAGCTTCTCATGGGTTTAAAGGCAAAGGGCTACAAAACAATTGTTGCTTCCTCCAGCATAAGAGCAAGGGCAGAAAAAATACTTGCCGACAACGATATTCTGCAATACTTTGATGACCTTATTTTCGGCTACGAGGTACCCAGAGGAAAGCCACACCCGGATATATTCCTTGGGGCTTGTAAAAAGCTTGGTGTAAGCACAAGCGAGGCTATTGTTTTAGAGGACAGCGAGGCAGGTATAGATGCTGCCTTTAGTGCTAAAATACCCGTTATATGTATACCCGATATGAAATACCCCGACAAGGCACACCGGGAGAAAACAAGTGCAATACTCCCCTCATTAAATGAGGTAACGGCATTTTTCGAAAAGAAGCGCTGCAGCTGGTGCAATATGAGAAACGGTCTGTACATTAAGTACCACGATGAGGAATGGGGTGTTTTAAGGACAGACGACCAATATTTATTTGAAATGCTTATATTAGAGAGCTTTCAGGCAGGTCTTTCCTGGGAATGTGTGCTTAATAAACGGGAGAGCTTCAGAGAAGCCTTTGATGGCTTTGACATTGACAAGGTAATGACTTACGATGATAAAAAGCTACAGCAGCTTTATGAAAACAAAGACATTATACGCAACAAGAGAAAAATTGCAGCTTCAGTTAAAAACGCCTGTGTTTTTAAGGAAATTGTGAAAGAGTACGGCTCCTTCTACAATTACATAAAGACCTTTACAAAGGGCAAAATCTTTTGTGAGCAAGGGTTAGTCAGCTCACCACTTTCGGATGCAATTTCACTTAACTTGCAAAAAAGAGGAATGAGCTTTGTGGGTACGGTAATCATCTATTCATATCTGCAGGCAATAGGAATTATCGACTCACACGATGAATACTGCTTCAAAAGCAAATAAACTAAAACGAGAGTACTCAGGAAGTACTCTCGTTTAATTTTAGTGTTTCTTCGCCAATACGGCGTATTGTAACATTTACCGTAACCGTGGTTTGAATGGTGTTGAAGGTCTCTTTCCAATTATCCTTAACAGTATTATATAATTGAGGCTTTTTCAGTTCAAGGACCTTACAGTAACCTATGCAATCACCGATTTGCTGTGACTGTAAAGAATTTAAGGTCTGCTCCATTCTCTGTACCACGGCTTTTTTCACCGTTGCTTTTAAGTCAGCCATAATTTGTCTGTCAGTTTTGCGACGCTCTGACTCACCTATTTCGTCCAGATCGCAGGATATATCAACAGTAAGGTGATATCTTAATTGACCGTTTTCGGTTGATACGGAATACTTTGTTTTACTTTTATTTATTACAAACGTAAACTCTCCGTCGTTGGGAAGGCTTTCTGTCAAAAACCCCTTTTTCACCTTGTTTGTTAAAAATGATATTCCCTTTGATGATTCTTTATCTAAAAAAGTTAATACTCGTCCGTTTTCATCGTACAACGCACAGCCACTAAGCTGATAATCCTCATTTTCGCCATTCTTTTTCACCTCCACGGCAGGTATGCAAAGAACGGCATTTTTATTATCAAGAACGTTCACTGCATCTATTACCCTCACACGTGGTATTAATGACTGTTTGTAGCTTTCTTCCAATAAATTCTCTAAAATTTCACTTTTAACAGTATCCTGCAAAAGCTTTGCTCTTATTACATCCTCTGCTTTTTTGCCTTTTGAAATACACAAAAGCTGTGATGCTCGGGAATCGTAGTTCCTCACAAAAAATTCAAGTACATCTGCAATTGTTTTTTCGTTAAGATCTTCGTTTATAACTATCACTCTGTTATGTGCAAACAGTGGCAGATTACCACTTTGAGAGGTTAGCATTCGCAAAGCCTCGGAAACTGTTTTACCCTTTGCAGAATAAATTTTCGTTTTATTTTCACTTGATGAATTTCCGTTGGGAGAGCCACTTTGCTCGTTATTGAGAATTTCTACGGTGACATTGAAGCTTCCCTTTTCATAATCCACCCCTATACCCTGTATTATCATTAAATCTGAAAGCTCGGTGCCCGCCTTTTCACAAGAACATAAAGATGATAGAAATAATGCAGAAATTAGAAGAAGGTTAAATACTTTCATCAGCTTTTTCACAAGGCTTCACTCTCCTTATATAAATTGCAACTGCTACAGGTAAAAGGACCGTGGCTAACAAAAACAACACTGCAGTTAATTTTTCGTCGGATAAAAATGTGAATTTCTGAATGTCATATGAACCTATACCTGTCAGCACGGCTACAAAGAAGGCTGTTAAAATTGCCATTCGCTTTTGTGAAACACCACCAAAGGCATATTTCAAGGATTTTGAAACAATCAGAAAGTACAAAGCCGATTTTTCCACAACACAAATTATCCATATGGCTGTTTCCAAGGCATCAACTCTTTCGAGGAGTCCGAATGAAGCAAGGCTTACTGCTGTGTAGGTAGGGAAAAGCTGTGTATCTGCAAAAGAGCCTAACGATCCCACAACGAAGAAAAATATAAGAGAAAAGCTTAAGGCACTTAACACCGTCCAGCTTACAAAGCTCTTTTTTATGTTCCCTGTTATTTCGGGTGTGAATATTGCAATTGCTCCTATTTCGGTTGCCTGCATGGCAAAAAGCAAGCTGTCCTTAAGAAATTCAGGTACGCCCTCACTAAAAATCGGTGTAAAATTAAATATGTCTATTTCCCCGTGCAGAGAAGCCATAACCACAGCTGTAGACAAACCGACAATCAAAAGAAAAATAACCGAGGCACGAGCCAGAGCACCTAACCCTGTAAGGGACAGCAATGCGCACACAGCAATTATCACCATAAGGAAAATAAACATATCTGCATCAGGAAACAGCTCGCTGCTTGCAAACAGATCAAAACGTGCAATCGTCTTTAAGATACCGACAAAATAAACAACTGCATAAAGAATCGCTATTATTTTAAGCACAACTGTTTTTGGAATATATTGTCGGTTTTTTAGTAATTCGTTGTTCCTTTTTGATATTAAAAATGCAGGTACTCCCACAAGAAGGCTTACGGCTACAAAGACTATCGGTCTTAACAGTGTATCTGTTTGAGCAAGCTTTATATGGGGTGATGAAAGATACATAAAAACCGTACTCAGCAGCGAAAGATATAGCAACATAAAAAATTGGTTTGCCGTAACCTTATCCTTTGCCATTCACTTACCTCCTTATTTTTTATTACCTATTGAAAGCTTGTTTATCCGGAATATATTCTTACCCAGCCTTTGGGTGGATGCACGAGTCAGAGCATCTCGCATAAAAGCTTTTTCAAATGGTGTAAAGGGTGCTAAAAACGGAACACCGTAATCTGTCATTGAAGCAAGATTGATAATCAATGCAGTGGCACCTATTACGATGCCGTAAAGTCCACTGAAGCCACCTACGAGAATAAAAACTATACGCAAAATTGCTATCGGCTGATAAAGCTCCGAGGACACAAGAGAGCAAATGGCAGTAAGTGCTACAATTATAAGCATTGGTGCGCCTATAAGACCAGCCGTAACAGCAGCATCACCTATAACCAAGGCACCCACAATACTGACGGCGTGACCGATTGATTTAGGCATACGCAGACCTGCTTCTCTTACTGTTTCATATATAAAGTGAATCACAAGAGCCTCTACCGTTAAAGTAAAAAGCGTGTTGCTTTCCATAAGGACAATATTGTAAAGCATATCATCAGGTATCATTTCCTGGTGAAATAGTCCTATAGAAACAAACACTCCCGGCAAAAACACACCTATTAAGAAAGCTAAAAATCGTACCATACGCATAAAGGTTGCATAGTACGGTCTGTTAATATAGTCATCAAGCGTCTGAAAATTCTCCACTAAAAGACGTGGCACAACAAGTGCAAAGGGTGTGCCGTCAACTATTATACCTATCTTACCCTCGCAAAGCTTGGCTGAAAATGTGTCGGGTCGTTCTGTCTGCCCTACCATTGTAAAAAGAGATTTTCGCTTTGTATCGAGTGCTCTGCGAAGATAGCCTGCCCCCAAAACCGTATCGAGCTCATAGTTTTGTAATCTTAATTTAACCTCTGACAATAATTCTTCATCGACTCTGCCCTTCACATAGCAAATAAGAATCCTTGTTTTACTTTCTTTACCGATTTCATTAAGCTCATAGGTAAATTTGCTTGAGCACAGCCTTTTTCTGACAAGAGTAAGATTAGTTTTTATATTTTCCGTAAAGCCCTCACGTGCACCAAACTAAGTCGGATCGTAGCCATGTC
>JAZSJL010000170.1:0-1947 GCA_045534355.1 Acutalibacteraceae bacterium | reverse complement strand
GCCTGCACCCATAAATGTAATTTTCATATGTAAAACCCCTTTCGGTCTATTGTTAGTTTCATAATAATAGAAAACTGTATCTAATTCAATATTCCAAAATATAAAAAAACAATACCGTTTTTTGTGTAGTTTTACGATTATTCATAATTAAAAGTAAATTTATAAAATTTTATTGAATATTTATGCATTCTGTGATATTATGTTGTATATTTTAATGTAAGGAGATTGTTTATGGGTACATCAACTATCTTAATTCTTGTTACCATTGCAGCCTATCTTTTGGGAATGGTAACTATCGGTGCAAAGTTTGCAAAGAAAAATAAAAGCACGTCGGACTTCTATCTTGGTGGCAGAAAGCTCGGTCCTTTCGTAACTGCAATGAGTGCAGAGGCTTCAGATATGAGTAGCTGGCTTCTTATGGGTCTGCCGGGTGTTGCTCTTATAGCAGGTCTTGCAGAGGCCTCTTGGACAGCAATCGGTCTTGCTGTAGGTACATACATCAACTGGCTCATAGTTGCAAAGAGAATTCGTCTCTATTCAAAGAAAATAGATGCAGTTACTGTTCCTGAGTTTTTTTCGAAAAGATTTGGTGACGATGCAGGCGTGCTCAAGGTAATCGCAGCACTTGTTATCATTATTTTCTTTATTCCATATACTGCATCAGGTTTTTCTGCCTGTGGTAAGCTTTTTGAGTCTATTTTCGGCGTTCCTTACTTAACTGCTATGGTTGTAAGTGGTATTGTTATTGTTGCATATACAGCTTTAGGTGGCTTCCTTGCTGCCTCAACAACAGACTTTATACAGTCAATCGTTATGACGATTGCACTCATTGTTGTTCTTGGCTTCGGCATCAGCTATGCAGGTGGTTGGAATACAGTTTGTGAAAATGCGGCTAATCTTGCAGGTTATCTTAAGTTTACTGTAACTCACGGCGCAGGTAGTGTAAGCGAGGCAATAGCAGGTACAGCCGGAACAAAGCCATACAGCCCACTCACAATAGCATCAACTCTTGCATGGGGTCTTGGCTATTTTGGTATGCCTCACATTCTTCTCAGATTTATGGCTATTGAAAAGGTTGAGAAGATTAAGCTTGCTCGTCGTGTTGCTTCAATCTGGGTTGTTATTTCAATGGCTGTTGCTATTGTTATCGGTATTGTTGGCTATGGTGCAGTTAAGAGTGGGGTTGTTTCAAACCTTCAGGATAGCGAAAGAATAATTATAGAGCTTGCAAAGGTTATCAGTGGTGAGGGTGTTGTTTTAGCAGTTGTTGCAGGACTTATTCTTGCCGGTATTCTTGCAGCTACAATGTCAACTGCAGACTCACAGCTTCTCGCTGCTTCTTCAAGTATTTCAGAGGATATTATAAGAGCAACAAAGGTTAGCGTTTCTGATAAGAAGCGTATGCTTATCGCTCGTGTTTCAGTTGTTGTTATTGCAATTATTGCTATGATTATTGCAAAAAATCCGGACAGCAAGGTTTTCGAAATCGTTTCATTCGCTTGGGCAGGCTTCGGTGCAACCTTCGGGCCTCTTATGCTTTTTGCATTATTCTGGAAGCGCACAAACAAATTCGGCGCTGTGGCAGGTATGGTAAGTGGTGCCGTTATGGTTTTCGTTTGGAAGTTTGTTATCAGCGATCTCGGTGGCGCATTTGCTATCTATGAGCTTCTTCCTGCATTTGTTATTTCATCAATTGTTATAGTTGTTGTATCACTTCTTACAAAGGCTCCTTCAAAGGAGATTGAAGAGGACTTTGAAGCAGTTAAAGCAGGAAACGTAGAGGCATAATTTTCAGTTTTTTAAAGGGGCTGTGAAAAAACTTATGGTTTTTTTACAGCTTCTTTTTTTAGAGGAGGGTGTTTATGAGGGGCAAAAAATATATTGGGTTGATTTTTCTTTTGGTGTGTATAGCTGTGGTGGGTTGTGTCCGCTATTCGGTATATACAC
>JAZSJL010000386.1:0-4754 GCA_045534355.1 Acutalibacteraceae bacterium | reverse complement strand
ATATTGCTGCTCGTTCACTTAAGGTTAAGAGAGACGTTATTACAAAGCTTCTTAACGAGGGCCTCTACCCATACACAAAGAGATACCTTGGTACCTTCACAAACCACTTCTCAACAATCGGTCTTATCGGTATGAACGAGGTTGGTCTTAATGCAAAGTGGCTCCGTAAGGATATGACAAATAAAGAAACTCAGGCTTTCGCAAAGGACGTTCTCAACCACATGAGAGAAAGACTTTCTGATTATCAGGAGCTTTACGGCGACCTTTACAACCTTGAGGCTACTCCAGCAGAGTCAACAACATACCGTTTTGCAAAGCACGATAAGGCAAAGTATCCTGCAATCATTACTGCAAACGAAAACGGTACACCATACTATACAAACTCATCACATCTTCCTGTTGGCTATACAGCAGATATCTTCGAGGCACTCGATGCGCAGGATGAGCTTCACACACTTTACACATCAGGTACTGTTTTCCATGCATTCCTTGGCGAAAAGCTTCCTGATTGGAAGGCTGCTGCAGAAATTGTAAGAAAGATTGCAGATAACTACAGACTTCCATACTACTCAATTTCACCAACATATTCAGTATGCTGTAACCACGGCTATATTGCAGGTGAAGAATATGAGTGCCCTGATTGTGGTAACGCAACAGAGGTTTACAGCCGTATTACAGGCTACTATCGTCCTGTTCAGAACTTCAACGATGGTAAGGCACAGGAATTCAAGGACAGAAGAGTTTATGATATTGCAAACTCACACCTTGACAGAGCTGCAAGGTCAGTAGACCACGCACACTGTGCTTGTCAGAACGAAGAACCTGTTAAGATTGATGCAGATGCAAAGTTCATTCTCTTTGCTACAAAGACTTGTCCGAAGTGCAAAATTGCCGCACAGCTTCTCGAAAAGAAGGGTATTGCATTTGAAAAGCTCTTCGTTGAAGATAACAGAGAGTTTGCAACAAAGCTTGAATTAAAGCAGGCTCCGACTCTTGTTATTCAGCGTGGCGATGAATTCGAAAAGGTAGCAGATCTTCCTGCAATCAAGGATTTCATCGAAAGACTTTAATTAACAGATAAAATTACCGTCCGAGAGGACGGTAATTTTTAAAATGAGGAATGCGAAATTAGGAATGAGGAATTTCGGGTACTGCGTACGGCTATTGTAAAGCTATCGCATAACCTGCAACTTTGCGAAGCCGATATAATGTTCGGAAGCGTTAGCTTCCCGTTGATTCCTAACTCCTAACTCCTAATTCCTAATTTTACAGACGGAGTTGAAACTTATGTACGATATTATTGTTATTGGTGCAGGTCCTGCAGGACTTACTGCAGCACTTTATGCATTGCGTGCTTCAAAGAGTGTGCTTGTTATAGAGCAGTCAACCTTTGGTGGTCAGGTTACCTTCTCACCTAAAATTGAAAATTACCCCGGTATTCCTGAAATGAGTGGTAATGAATTTGCCGATAAGCTTCTGGACCAGGTGCTTTCTATGGGAGCAGAGGTTGAAATGGAAAAGGTTACAGGCATTGTAGACGAGGGTAACAGAAAGCTTGTTTTTGCAGACAGCAAAAAGTACGAGGCACAGGCTGTAATTATTGCTGTAGGTGTTCATCACAGACAGCTTGGTCTTTCTAATGAAAATCAGCTTGTAGGTAACGGCGTGTCTTATTGTGCAGTTTGCGATGGTGCGTTCTTTAAGGATAAGGTAACAGGCGTTGTTGGTGGAGGTAACTCTGCCTTGCAGGAGGCTGTGCTTCTTTCCGATTTGTGTGAAAAGGTATATGTTTTCCAGAATCTTGCCTTTTTCACAGGCGAGAAAAAGCTTCTCGAAATTCTTAACAGTAAAGAAAATGTGGAGCTTATGACAGAGGTAACAGTCAAAGAGCTTAAGGGTGAAGGTGAGCTTCAGAGCGTTGTGCTTAATACGGTGCAGGGCGAAAAAGAGATTGCCCTCGATGGTCTTTTTGTTGCTATAGGTCTTGAGCCTAAAAACTCTGCTTTTTCAGAGATTGCAGCACTTGACGATAACGGCTACTTTGATTCAGGCGAAAGCTGTGTTACAAAAACACCCGGCGTTTTTGTTGCAGGTGATTGCCGTCAGAAGAGTATTCGTCAGATTACAACTGCCTCGGCAGACGGTGCGATTGCTGCTCTTGCTGCTTGCAGATATATAGATAACAAGTAATAAGTAAATAATTTGTAAATTGACGGCGAAATGTGTTTTTTGTCGTCAATTTCTGCTATAATTTAAAATATAAAAAAATTTCAAAAGAGGTGATTGTGTGGTTGAAAGAACAGGCGAGGAGCACGTTGATTTAGACAGACTCAACGATGGCGTCAGCGAGGTGCATCCATACAAATCAAAAGAGGCAAAGCAGGAGGAAAGCGAACGCCGAAAAGAAGAGAAGAAAAAGAATAAGAAGGAAATTAAGGACGGCACTATAGTAGCCTTAATTTTATCCATATTCTTTTTTGTAGGTGTTGTGGGCTACAGCACAGTAGCCTTCGGTCACATTCCTGTTGTTGAAAAGTGGCGTAATATCTGGATTGAAACTGCTATGACAACCGACCAGCACAGGTGGCTTGCCACAAGCTTTTTCCCAAAGTGGCTCGTAGATGACGTTATGAGCAGGCAGGTGGATATAAAGGATATGGGCATTACAGATATTGAGGCAACTCTTGATGTTGAGGATATAAGCACCCTTGTGGAGGGTGAGCCTGATTCTCACGGGAATATTGTTTATGCTAACAATATTGAGGAGGATATAGTTATACTCCACATTGAAAAGCCCAACTTTAAAGCAAAGCTTATAATTGTAGATGACCCGTCAAGAGTCTTTTTGGGAGCAACTGATTATAAGGGCTCACGAGGAGAATTTATTTGCGACTATCTTGAAAAGGAAAACGCAGTTGTAGGAGTAAATGCTTCCGGCTTCATAGATACAGGTGGAGTTAGCCTTGGTGGTGAAATTTCAGGTATGTGTGTTTCACAGGGTGAATATTGGGGCTCCTACAAATCCAAGTATACTCTCATTGGCTTCGATAATGAGGACAGGCTTATTGTCGGTGGCACAGATGACTGGGAGCAGTACAATATCCGTGACGGTATGCAGTTCAGACCAACGCTTATACTCAATGGTGAGAAGGTGGTAGAGGACTCTGCAGGCTGGGGACTTCAGCCTCGTACAACCATAGGTCAATGTGCAAACGGCGTTGTGCTTATACTTGTGGCAGACGGCAGACAGGTGGGCTACTCCTTAGGCGCTACTATGGAGGATTGCGCAGATATTCTTCTTGAATATGGTGCAGTTACTGCTGCAGCCTGCGACGGTGGTTCCTCGTCGGTTATCGGCTACATGGGTGAAATTATAAACGAGCCGTCAACCAATATGCCCACAGGCAGATATTTGCCAAATGCTTGGTTGGTAAGAAGCAAAAAGGCTGATAATACACAAAATCAGTAAGGAGTTTTCTTATGAAAAGACAAGAGGCTTTTATAAATCAAAACAAAATGCTTAAGGGTGGACTTCATTGTCACACAACACGCTCCGACGGTCACGGCACACCGGAGGAGGTTATACGCCTTCACAAGCAGAATGGCTATGATTTTCTTGCGCTTACAGACCACAGAATATATAATTACAAAAACTATGCCCGGGATGTGGATATTACAATAATTCCGGGCATGGAGTTTGACAACACCTTTGACAGAGAGAACGGCTTCAGAACGTTTCACCAGGTGTATATAGGTCCCGATGACGACTCAAACGGCTACAGTCAGGATGAAGAACTGCCATCAGGCACAGCAAGAAACCAAAGAGAATTTCAAGCATATCTTGACGAAGCCCATAAAAACAATAATCTTACAATATATTGCCACCCACAATGGAGCTCAACCCCTGTAAGCCTTTTCAATGAGCTTGAGGGTAACATTGCTTTCGAAATATGGAACAGTGGTTGTGCAATCGAAAACCTTATGGATACCGATAATGGTATGTATTGGGATGAGCTTTTAGGTCAGGGCAAGGATATTTTTGCCGTTGCTACAGACGATGGCCACGCAATGCACCAGCATTGCAACGGCTGGGTAATGGTAAACGCAGAGAATAACGTTAAGTCAATTCTTTCTGCATTGGAGAGGGGAGCATTTTATTCCTCCTGTGGCCCTGTAATCAAGGATTTTTACGTAGATGACGAAGGTGTTGCTCACATTGAGGTGGGGGGCTGTCAGACAATTCTTTTTCAGAGCGACAAGCACCCTGCAAGGCGCTTTGAAGCAGAAAGTGAGCCACTTACTCACGCTTCGGTAAAAACAACAGGAGGCAGACCATACACTTACATTCGTGCAACAGTTATTGATAAAGAGGGCAAAAGAGCCTGGACCAATCCTATTAAGCTGTGATTTTGGCGAATGCTCCGTTGCTGCACTGCTCGCAGTATCTTAATACAGCATCGCATCTTGCAACTGTCGCCTTCATCCAAACTGACAGCTTAATGCAATAGTAGTGATTTTGGCGAATGCTCCGTTGCTGCACTGCTCGCAGTATCTTAATAGAAAAAATAAAAGCACTTGGAAAATTCCAAGTGCTTTTCATTTTTCATTTAAGCTTCTTTAATCTTTCTGTTTTTGCTATAACAATAAGCTTTTGTGTTGTGGTAAGAGGGGCTGTTGGGTCAATATCTGTTATTACTCTTTCTCCGTTGATAATTAAGTCGGAGGCCAAGCGGGTCTTAGGAAAGACAATACTA
>JAZSJL010000233.1:0-5649 GCA_045534355.1 Acutalibacteraceae bacterium | reverse complement strand
TACCATGCGTTGGTTTTTACAAAAGAATAAATAATAAAGAAAAAATAGGTTTGGGAACTGAACTTTATTATTTATTATTTGTTCTTTATTCTTTAAAGGATAACGCCGTAGGTGGTGGGTGGTACCATTGCTGCTGTTATTCTTCAGTTGGATAGAGCAACTGTAAGGGTGGGATTGTAGCCCACCCGAAAGCAAAGAAAAACAACGGGACGGCTGATATCCGTCCCTTACAAGCTTCGCAGAACTTGAAGCATAGTGATAGCTCTGCTGATTGCTGTTTGCTAACAGCTAATTACGAAGCTCCGGCAACTAAAAAAGCTCCTTCAAAAGAAGGAGCTTTTTTGTATAACCAAGACTTATGCTGCCTTGTTCTTTGTTGCCATTTTAATAATGAACAATGTAAGAACTGTAATAACAGCCATAACAGGGAGAACTATCATCCAGTTGTTTACAAAGCCTGCGAATATGTAGCCAACAAATGTGATTGCTGCAACTGTAATAGCATACGGAAGCTGTGTTGAAACGTGGTTGATATGGTCACAGCGTGCACCTGCAGAGGACATAATTGTTGTATCTGAAATAGGTGAGCAGTGGTCACCACAAACAGCACCTGCAAGGCAAGCAGACATACAGATAACGCCCATTGTATCGCCAATAGGGAATATTGCAAGAACAATCGGAATAAGAATACCGAATGTACCCCAAGATGTACCGGTTGAGAAAGCGATTAAGCAAGCAACAACAAATATAATTGCAGGAAGGAATTTGCTTAATGCACCTGCATTTGCAAGGGCAGCGCTAACGAAAGCAGAGGAATCAAGGAGACCTGTCATATTCTTAAGTGAGGTTGCCATTGTGAGAATAAGGATTGCAGGAACCATTGCTATAAAGCCCTTTGGAATACACTCCATAGCTTCCTTAAAGGAAACAAGGCGACGAGCAACAAAGTAAATGATTGTGAAAATAAGTGCTACAAGGCCACCCCATGGAAGACCAACTGTTGCATCTGTATTTGAGAATGCATCTACAAAGCCGAGAGATGGGTCATAGTTTGCAGAAGTAAATACCCACTCCTCGCCCATACATCTACCAACGTAGAAGAGGGAGAATACGCAAACAACAATAAGTACAATGATTGGGAAAAGAAGGTCGATAACCTTTGCCTTTGTTGTGGCAGGTGTATCATCCTCGCCAACCTCTGTGCCACTTGTGAAAAGGTCACCCTTAAGAGCATTTGCCTCGTGGAGCTTCATCGGGCCGTAGTCGAACTTCATAAGTGTGATTGTAATTATGAATACGAATGTAAGAAGTGAATAGAAGTTATAAGGAATTGCCTGGCAGAAAAGGGAGATGCCCTGTCCGTCCGGTGCATAGCCTGAAACGGCTGCAGCCCAGGAGGAAATAGGAGCAATCATACAGATTGGTGCTGCAGTAGCATCTATAATGTATGAGAGCTTTGCACGGGAAATCTTATTCTTGTCTGTAACAGGGCGCATAACTGCACCAACTGTAAGGCAGTTAAAGTAGTCATCAATGAAAATGAGCACACCGAAAAGGAAGGTTGCAATGGATGCGCCAACCTTTGTTTTAACGTGCTTGGATGCCCAATCGCCAAAAGCCTTTGAGCCACCTGCCTTGTTAAGAAGTGCAACAACAATACCAAGAAGTACAAGGAATGCAAAAATACCTGCACTACCTGAAACTGCAGACGTTACACCATCTGTAACTACAGAGTCGATTGTGTGAATAATGTTAAAGTTTGTTGACAAAAGACCACCTACAATAATACCAACAAAAAGAGATGAATAAACCTCTTTTGTGATAAGAGCAAGGCCGATTGCAACAACCGGTGGGAACAATGACCAAAGAGTACCTACAGGGTCTGTAATTTTACCGGTAAGTGAACAAATCACACCGAATACAACTACAAAAGCGACGATAAGTATCTTTGAAATAATGTTTTTTGTTTTCATTACTATCATCCTTTTTATAAAAAATTTTCCTACGATAGCAATTTTAGTACATTAGCGCACTAAAGTCAATAAATCGACAAATTTTCGTATACTTATATAAAGGATGACACTTTTATTTGGTAAAAAGCACCTTCAGGGGGAAAAATTAGGAACGAAGAGTTAGAAATTAGGAATTGAGGGGAAGCTACGCCGTAATTTTAGATGCCAGCTGCCAGAGCTTTGCAAAAGCCGTTAGCAATTAGCAGATAGCCAAGCACTGGTGGCTGACATAGGAGAAGTTTTTGCAAAAGCAAAAGTGAAGTTGTGATAAATCACAGTGAAGTTTTACACTTAAGGTGTAAAGTGAAGTTAAGTTTGCCAATAACACTTGCAAAGCAAACTTCACTACGAAGTAACTTCACTCACTTTAGTGAACTTCACTTGCCGTTAGGCAAACTTAGTTGCAAGATGCTATGCATCTTGCTTACTTCCCCATCAGCTCAAGTGGGTCAACGTATTCTCCGTTATGCTTTATCTCGAAGTGTAGGTGAGAGATTTCACTTTTCTCAAAGGGAACGGTACCTAAATAACCTATAACCTGACCTTGAGTTATTGAGGAGCCTTCTTTGATTTCAATTGTATCCTTGTTTAGTCCACAGTACCTTGCAATTACACCATTTCCGTGGTCAAGCTCTGCTACCGTACCTAAAAGCACGTCGTCGTATATTCTGAGCACTGTGCCTGTAGAGATTGCTTTTATCTGTGAGCCGTCTGCCACGTTGAAATCAATTGCAGGGTGTGTGCGCCAATCGTCGGTTGTAGCGTTGTATACAGGTGTTTTTGGTAAATACTCCTTGCTGATTTGTGTTCCTGCAGGCAGAGTATAATAATCCTTAAATGGCACAGCATATTGTGAGGCTTTTTCTGTAGTTGTTTGCGTTTCCTTTTCGGTTTCTTTTTCTGTTGTGGATTCCATAGGCCTTGTATCGGGCACATCGGTTTTATTCTGCCTTACCTCATAGTCCTGTGGTGACGTTTGCTCGGGTACTGTGATTCGTGTTACGTAGTCCTGTTCAATAGGGGTATTCAGATTACCAAGATTCTTTTCGCTGATAATTCTTGCAAGCAAGCCCCCACCCAAAGCAAGCAAAAGTGCAAAGGCATATGCAATTTTAATTACCTGCCCTTTTTTCTTTTCCCTTGCAGAGCGAATAGGCTTTGTTTCGGACGTGGGATTGTTGTCCGGAATTTCAATCGGGTTATCCTTGTTTTTATCTTCCATAAAAATAGCTCCTTTTTCGTAAATAATAATCGACACAAGTCAAGTTTATTATTGACGGAAAAAAGAGCCTTATACAAAAAAACAAACCTACCGAAGAGGGGATCGTCGGTAGGTTCCAAAAAAATGTTAACACATTTTTTTGTTTACTTGAGGAGGTTAGTTCCGTTTGGAACTAATTACCGTTACTTGGGTGCGGCTCCTTTTCACGGTACGCTTGAATTATAGCATATAAAAATTTTGTTGTAAATAGTAAAAATAGAAAAACATTATTTTCTACATTTGTGCAAAAAGCAACATTATTATCGAAATATGTCGAAAATAAGCGTGGCGTGGTATAAGTAACTGTTTCACGTGAAACATTGCGCTATGCGCAACTAAGTTTGCCTTACGGCAAGTGAAGTTCACTAAAGTGAGTGAAGTTACTTCGTAGTGAAGTTTGCTTCGCAAGTGATGTTGGCAAACTTAACTTCACTTTACGCCGTAGGTGTAAAACTTCACTGTGATTTATCACAACTTCACTTTTGCTTTTGCAAAAACTTCACGATGTTTCACGTGAAACATATAAAAACAACCACCCTTTCGGATGGTTGTTTTATTAGGGAGCTTAATTGTGAAAGAGTCTTATATAGCTATTAAGGTCAAGGCTTATTTGCTTACGGTATTCTTTTCTTCCTTCTTAGCTAATTTAGCATTCTTTTTTGCTGCTTTCTTTTCAGCTCTTTCCTTTTTGATTTTTTCGTTTTCAGCATCCTCCTGCTGTCTCTTACGAAGAGCCTCTGCTTCTGCCTTTGCTACAGCTTTTTCGTGATTTACTTTTGAAATTCCATACTGTGTATCAATTTCATCAAAGTGGCTGTAGTTAGCCTTTTGGTTCACAAGCTTTTGTGCATCAAGGAATGGCTTTGCAGCTCTTGCAAAGAGTGCCTGCTTGTCTGTTTCAGCCTTTTCAGCCTTACGTGTAGCAGCAAGCTCCTCACGTGTCTTTTTGAGTTTAGCGTTTATTTCGTCAACCTTGCGAGCATTCTTTTCTATTGGGTATTTAGAGAAAAGCTTCTTTGCCTGCTTAAGAGAAATATAAAGCTCCTTAAGCTTTGCTTCAAGCATATCCTCTTTATCGAAGATTTTTTGAAGGTCAGAGTACTGTGGCTGAACGAATTCGCTTATATCCTTAAAGTGCTTTGCAATTGTTTTACAAGCTAAAACCTTGCCCTTTGCAATTTCAATAGCTGCTTTACGAACAGCCTTGCGCTCAGGTGTATCCTTAGCCATAGCCTTTGCTTCTGCAAGCTCCTGCTGTGCCTGGGCGAGTGAAAGGTTAAATATTCCTGCAAGACCTGCCTGAACAATTTTTTCGCTTTGCTCAACTCTGTAAATAAACTCTGCATTTTCAAACTTATCAAGCTCTTCGCAAACGAATTTAGCAATTTCAATTTCCTCGTTATATTCGAGAGCTTCCTTATAAGCCTTCTTTGCTTGTTTGCGTTCCTCTTTATCCGTAATCTTTTTATAATCGTTTTTGCTTACGACAAGAGGGGTAGCATAGCGCATTTCTCTTGCTTTACGGATAATGTCAACAGCCTCTACAAGGTTACCATCATCCAGCACGCCGTTTCCGTAGTCCTCAAACATAGCACGGATTTTAAGCACACGAACAACAGATTTCTGCTTCTTTTCGTTGAAATCGTACCAGAAATACGGAATAACGTTCATCAATGCACCGAAAGCAGAAAGCACTATGAGAAGCTGAAGGAGGTCTGTAAGAATAACAGGGTCATAAAGTGCAGAGTAGGGGTTTGAATAGTTGTTCTGACCGTTTGCTAACTGGTCTGAAAGAATCTCTCCTACAGTTTTTCCGTCACCCAACATTCTGTTAAGAATTTCCGGTCTTGATGTAACAAGCGTTGCATTTGCTTCAGTAATTCCGTTTCTATCGTAAACAACAGGAAGAACAGAGGAGAATAGAAGGTTAAGCACAGTACCGATTGTAGCAACTGCGGCAAACATACCATCGATTCTTTCACCTGTTTTGTATTGCTGGTAGTCACGGATATCTGCCTGAACAGCAGGGTTTAGGATGTGTGCAAAGGAGCCCATAAGCGCATTGAAATACATACAGCCCATAACAAGCCAGATTAAAACGTTTGCAACGTCCTGAACAAGAGGAAGAAGCATAAGAATAAATACAATATTGAGAGCATTTGTAGCAATAAGAACTGCTTTTTTGCCCCATTTTCTGATACAGAACGGAGCAAGTATCATTCCCCATAGAGAAGCGTTACCGTAAACGGTAACAATTATGCCGTATGCAGTACCTGAACAAGCGCCTGCATAGTTGTAAAGCCATGCGAGAATGTTAAGGAATGATGATTCAAGGAATCCCAACCAACCTGCAAGGGAAATAATCCAGAAATACTT
>JAZSJL010000229.1:0-2575 GCA_045534355.1 Acutalibacteraceae bacterium | reverse complement strand
GGTGTACCATCCACCATTCCGCCCAAACTTAGTTTTAATAGCAATTTTATCACCCGTGGTATAGCTTATTAAAACAACTGTTTAATCGGAGAACGGTCCCCCTTCCTCCACGCCTTTGGCGTGCAAGAAGGTCAGAGCTGTCGCTAATCTTTAAACTATCCTTCTATCCACATTTTTGCGAAGCTCTTCTATTTGCTAATTGCTATTTGCTAACAGCTAATTGCTAGCTCCTACTCAACCATTTCCACCGTAGCAAAGTCGGTTAATGGAAAGGTTACCTTCTCCCCTGTTTTCTGACTTTTATATATTGAGAGCACCAGCTCTACTGCTTCTTTGCCTGCCTTTAAGTCCACGTAGGGCTGTCTTTTTTCTTTAACTGCCGTTGCAAAGTCAAGGAACAGACTTGTGTGTCCGTTACCGTAAACGTTAGGTGCTTTCTCTTCAATGAAGCGTCTGTCGGCATCTGCCGATTCCTCATCCCTAAACTGCCACACATCTATAGTAGATGCGCTCATACCTGCAAGGCGCACCATACCGTTTTCACCGAAAACACAAAGTGTTTCTTCAAGGTTATCTAAAGTATTTACCGTTCCCTCAATGGTAGCAACTGCACCATTTTTAAAATTTACCACAGCAACACCAATATCCTCTGCCTCTATGTATGGGTGATATTGATTTCTCACAGAGCCGTAAACCGACTCTATTTCGCCACCGAAAACCCACCTGAGTAAATCTATGCCGTGTATGCATTGATTCATAAGTGCACCCCCGTCGGTTGCCCACTTGCCACGCCAATCGTCCTGTTTATAGTAGCCTTCGTCTCTGAACCAGCGCACGTGTATACTACCGTGAGAGAGCTTACCGAAACGGTCGTTATCAATTGCTCTTTTTAATTCTTGCACAGCAATATTAAATCTGTTCTGGTGGCAGACACCTGCTGTAACACCACTTTTTTCGGCTGCCTCAACCACGGCATTAGCTTCGGCTATGCTCATTGCCATTGGCTTTTCCACAAGGAAATTCACACCCTGCTCTGCGCAGCAAAGGGCAATTTCTGCGTGGGTGCCGCTAATTGTTGCTATGCTTACAAAGTCAACCTTTTCCTTTGAAAGCATTTCCTTATAATCTGCATAGATATTTATATCTCCCAACTGCTGTTCAAGGGCAAATGCCTTTGCTTTTTCGGGGTCAATATCACAAATTGCAACAATATCTATATTATTAAGCCTTGCAGCCTTAATGTGGCTTGGAGCAACTCTGCCACAGCCTATAAGCGCATATCTCATAAAATCACACCCATACGTGATAAATAATAATTCAGAACTTTCTCCAAACCATTTTATCTACAACACCTGTGTAGCTTTGAATAATCTTAACAACCTTTGTAGAAACGTTTTCCTCAACGTAGTCAGGCACAGGAATACCTGTGAAGCCGTCGTTATTGAGAGAAACTGCTGTTTCAACAGCCTGAAGGAGAGATTTTTCATCTATACCTGCAAGCACGAAGCAAGCCTTGTCCAGAGCCTCGGGGCGCTCTGTAGAGGTTCTTATGCACACAGCAGGGAAGGGCTTGCCTACGGAGGTAAAGAAGCTTGATTCCTCAGGGAGAGTGCCACTGTCGGAAACTACTGCAAAGGCATTCATCTGAAGCTTGTTGTAGTCGTGGAAGCCCATTGGCTCGTGGCAGACAACTCGGCTGTCCAGCTTGAAGCCACTCTGCTCCAGTCTCTTTTTTGAACGAGGGTGGCAGGAGTAAAGAATTGGCATATCGTACTTTTGAGCCATTGAATTTATTGCACTAAAAAGTGAAAGGAAGTTTTTCTCTGTATCTATATTTTCTTCTCTGTGAGCAGAAAGGAGAATATATTTTTTCTCCTGCAGACCGAGCTTTGTGAGAATATCGGAAGCTTCTATTTCCGGGAGATTTGCGTGGAGCACCTCTGCCATTGGAGAGCCTGTAACGTATGTACGCTCCTTTGGAAGTCCACAATCTGCAAGATACCTTCTTGCGTGCTCGCTGTACGCAAGGTTAACGTCTGAAATAATATCAACAATTCTTCTGTTTGTTTCCTCAGGGAGGCACTCATCCTTACAGCGATTACCTGCCTCCATATGGAAAATAGGTATATGAAGTCTTTTTGCAGGTATTGCAGAAAGGCAGGAGTTCGTATCGCCAAGAATAAGGAGAGCATCCGGTTTAACCTGTGCCATAAGCTTATATGAGCAGTTGATAATATTACCGACTGTTGCACCTAAGTCATCGCCAACGGCATCCATATAAACCTCCGGCGCCTCAAGCTTTAAATCCTTGAAGAAAACCCCGTTAAGATTGTAGTCGTAGTTCTGACCTGTGTGTGCAAGTATGCAGTCAAAATACTGACGGCACTTGTTTATAACTGCTGAAAGCCTGATTATTTCAGGGCGTGTGCCAACAATTATAAGAAGCTTAAGCTTGCCGTTGTTTTTAAAAGAAATATCTGAATAGTCAAGTTTAATATCCATTATTATCCTCCTTGGAAGAAATACTCCAAAAATCTATAACAATTACTCTGTTAAGTAAGTTTGAGAGAAAATT
>JAZSJL010000393.1:0-1637 GCA_045534355.1 Acutalibacteraceae bacterium | reverse complement strand
ACTGTCTTACAAGAGCTTCACCTGAGGCAACATTAGTATCAGCCTCAACCCACATTGAGCCTTCTACTTCCCAGCGACCCTCTTTTACTCTCTCTTTAATCTTTTGGAAAACCTGGGGATAATCCTGCTTAACGTAATCATAAAGCTGTGCCTGTGAGGACATAAATTTATACTCCGGATATTCCTCCATAAGCTTAAGAACTGTTGCAAAGGAGCGACAGCTCTTTTCCCTTGTCTGGCGAAGGCGCCAGAGCCACGCAACGTCAATATGAGTATGACCTACGCTCCAGCATGTTGCTTCCTCAAATTTGCCATAGAGGTTTTCGTCAAGATATTTTTTAGCTTCAATAGCAGAAGCGTGAAAAGCCTCTCTGTCATAGGTATCAATATCAAGAATATTACAAGCCTCGTTGAGGGCTTTGATGATGTTAACACGAGCATCGCTGTCCTCGCCGTGGTACTTTGCAACCTTAAGAGGTGTAAGAATATCGAAATAAATATCGTATGCAATATCGTCCATAACCTGAAGCTGTGCAGAAAGCTGAATTTTGCCTCTCCACTCGTGGTCGTCTGAATATGCATTGATAGCAACCTCTAAAACCTCGCCACCCTGTGCACAATCTGTAAGGGTTACGTACTGGTGATTGCTGTCTCCTCCCTGCACAACCTTGCCGTTTACAAAAACTATAAACTGAGGATTAACCTCGCTCCAGCTTCTTTCGTATGGCTTAAGGTTGTAAATAACGTGCTGACCCTTAAACTCCTCGGGAATGGTAATTGTCTGCTTAAACCAGCAGTAGCACTCTCTGTAGCCCCAGAAATCCTGCCCTGCCTTGAAGGGTACCCACTCTCCCTCGTTAATCCGGTCAATAGTATACTGACCGTCTCTGAAAAGGAAATCTCCTGTATCAACGCTTTGGGCAATCACAAATTTTGCATATAAATCTCTTAAAATCTGATTGATTCTGCCACTAAGCATATATCTTTCACTATTTTTGTCGTGAAAGTCAATTTCAAAATGTGCCATATCACACCTCGTAAACTTTAGTAGTTTCATAATTTTATCACAGAATATAGCATATTACAATAATTTAAGTATAAAAATCGACCTATAAATCGTTATTTTTTATAGTTGACTTTATTAAAATAAAAAAGTAAAATAAAAGGTAATAATTATTACACAAAGGAGAGATATAAATGGCTCATTACTGTAAAGAACCATCAAGAACATTTAGCGAATACCTTCTTATCCCCGGCTACACAGGTCCTGACTGTATTCCAAACAATGTTGATTTGAGCACACCACTCTGCAAATTCAGAAAGGGTGAAGAGGAAGCACCTATCACTCTTAACATTCCTATGGTTTCTGCCATTATGCAGTCTGTATCAAACGATACACTTGCTATTGCACTTGCCAAGGAAGGTGGTATGTCTTTCATTTACGGCTCACAGTCTATAGAGGACGAGGCTGCTATGGTTGCAAGAGTTAAAAATTACAAGGCAGGCTTTGTTATTTCTGACTCTAACCTCTGACCTGACAACACATTAGGGGATGTTGTTAATCTTTATGATACACTGGGCCACTCAACAATGGCTGTTACTGACGACGGCACAGCAAACGGCAAGCTCCTCGGCGT
>JAZSJL010000125.1:0-9664 GCA_045534355.1 Acutalibacteraceae bacterium | reverse complement strand
CTGCTAACTTATTGCAGTCATACTTCATAACATAAAACTCCATTATAATAAATTATAATTAATCATCTTATTATTGCAGAAAACAGAAAAAGTATCAATAGTTTTTCAGAAAAAATCTTTTGTTTTACGGAATATTATGATAATATAGATAATGAAATAATATGAATTTTGCGAGGTCATTGCTAAAATGAAAAAAGCCGTTAAAAATCCCCAACAGAAAACAAGCACACTTCTTTTGCTAAAAAGGTTTTTGCCTTACTACAGAAGCCATTGGAAAACACTTGTTTTCGACCTGCTTTGCGCTGCGCTTACAACAGTTTGTGAGCTTGTGCTTCCACTTATTGTAAAGTTTATTACAGGTGCTGCAATTGACGATATTGCATCCCTTACACCAAAGGTAATACTTACCATTGGTGGCTTGTATGTCCTTTTGCGTATTGTGGATGCAGTTGCCAACTACTATATGGCATCCATAGGTCACATTATGGGTACAAAAATGGAAACTGCTATGCGAAAGGACCTTTTCGGTCATTTGCAGAGGCTCTCCTACTCCTACTACGACAACACCAAGGTGGGTACAATAATGTCCCGTATTACAAGCGACCTTTTTGACGTTACGGAGTTTGCTCACCATTGTCCCGAAGAATTCTTTATTGCAGGAATTAAGATAATAGTTTCCTTTATCATTCTTTGCACAGTTAACGTTCCTCTTACACTCCTGTTATTTGCCGTGCTCCCTGTTATGATGATTGCACTGCGATATTTCAGAAAAAGGATGAAGGATGGCTTCAGAGAGTCGAGAGTCGTTGTAGGTGAATTAAACAGCCAGATTGAGGACTCCCTTCTTGGTGTCAGGGTTGTAAAATCCTTTGCAAACGAAGGCATTGAGGAAAAGAAATTTAAAAAAGGAAACGAAAAATTCCTTCAGATTAAATCTAAAGTGTACAAGTACATGGGCTCCCACAGCTCTATAAACCGAGTTTCCGAGGGTGTTATGTACATCATAATCGTTGTAGCAGGTGCATTTGCTCTCGTTAAGGGCAAAATTGAAGCACCCGACTACATTGCATACCTTCTTTACATCACCACATTGCTTACGTCTATAAGAAAAATTATTGACTTTGCAGAGCAATTCCAGCGTGGCATGACAGGTATTGAAAGGTTTTGCGAAATTATCGACACCGAACCTGCCATTGTAGATAAAGAGGGCGCAAGGGAGCTTGTTGTTACAGAGGGCAGAATTGACTTTGAAAATGTTTCCTTCAGATATTCTGACGATACCGAATACGTGCTTAAGGACGTAAACATCAATATCGGCAGTGGCGAGAGCTTTGCTCTTGTAGGTCCTTCAGGTGGTGGTAAAACCACTATTTGCAACCTTATTCCACGTTTTTACGAGCTTACCGACGGTGTAATCAGAGTTGACGGTGTTGACATTCGTGACGTTACACTTAAGAGCCTTCGTGAAAATATTGGTATTGTTCAGCAGGATGTTTACCTCTTTGCAGGAACTGTAAGAGAAAACATTGAATACGGAAAGCCGGGTGCAACAGAGGAAGAAATTCGTGAGGCTGCTGCCCTTGCAGGTGCACTCCAGTTTATTGAGAAGCTCCCCGACGGCTTCGATACCTATGTTGGTGAGCGAGGCGTTAAGCTCTCCGGTGGACAAAAGCAGAGAATCAGTATTGCACGAGTATTCCTCAAAAATCCGAAAATACTTATTCTTGATGAAGCCACAAGTGCTCTCGATAACGAAAGTGAATACCTTGTTCAGCAATCTCTTGAGCGTCTTGCAAAGGGCAGAACAACAATCACAGTCGCACACCGACTTACCACAATCAAAAACGCAGATACAATCATTGTTTTCACCAAGGATGGCATTGCCGAAACAGGCAGCCACGACCAGCTGACTGCCAAAGACGGGCTGTATGCTTCTATGTTTAAGATGTACAGTATTTGAATAAATTAGGAATTAGGAATTAGGAGTGAGGAATTGAGGGGAAGCTTCGCTTCCGAACATTGTAAGCTTCGCAAATCTTTAGAATATTCTACTAACCAAGTTTCCGAAACAGCTTACAAAACTTAATATTCGCAAGCATAGTTTTCCCTTAATTGTTAATTATCAATTATTAGTTTTCAATTTTCCATTAATCATTTTATAAAGGAGAATGTATATGTCATACCCAACTCCCCACATTAACGCAACACCTGCTGATTTTGCTAAAACCGTGCTTATGCCCGGTGACCCTTTAAGGGCAAAATTCATTGCAGAAAATTTTCTTGAAAACGCTGAATTAGTCAACAACGTACGTGGCATACACGGCTACACAGGCACCTACAAGGGTGTGCCTGTTTCCGTTATGGCTTCGGGTATGGGTATGCCGTCAATCGGTATATACAGCTACGAGCTTTTCAATTTCTTCGGGGTTGAAAATATCATTCGTGTAGGCTCTGCAGGTGGTATGTGCCCAGAGGTAAAGGTGAGGGACATTATCATAGCACAGGGTGCTTGTACAAATTCAAGCTTTGCACACACCTTCAGGCTCCCCGGCACCTTTGCTCCTATTGCAGACTTTTCACTTTTACAAAAAACGGTGAAAAAGGCAGAGGAGCTGAATTTAAGCTACAAGGTTGGTAACATTCTTTCCTCAGACACCTTCTATAACGATGAGCAGGGACTTTCTGCTGACGAAACCTCTACGGCTCTTTGGGGCAAAATGGGTGTTTTGGGTGTAGAAATGGAGGCTGCAGCCCTCTATATGAATGCTGCAAGAGCAGGTAAATCTGCTCTTGCAATACTCACAGTTTCCGACCACCTTCTCACAGGGGAAAGCCTTTCCTCAGATGACAGACAGAATTCCTTTACAGATATGATGAAGCTCTCGCTGGAAGTGGCAATCAGCTTATGATGAATGAATTTAAAAGAGTTTTTCTCTTCGTTTTAGACAGCTTCGGTATAGGCGAAGCACACGACTCTGCCCTTTTCGGTGATGAGGGCTGCAGTACAATAAAATCCATTTCCCAATCACCTTATTTTAATATTGATACACTTAAGAGTCTGGGTTTTACACATATAGACGGACTTTCCTTTTTAGGTGAAGGAACTTTAAAAGCACAGGTTGCCCGTCTTAAGGAGCTTTCCAAAGGCAAGGATACAACTATCGGTCATTGGGAAATTGCAGGAATTGTTTCAGAGAAGCCTCTGCCTACCTTCCCTGATGGCTTCCCACAGGAATTTATAGCTGAATTTGAAAAAAGAATCGGTACTCCCGTATTATGTAACAAGGTGTATTCAGGCACCGAGGTTTTGAAGGACTACGGTGAGGAGCACCTGAAAACAGGCTACCCTATAGTTTACACCTCAGCAGACAGCGTTTTCCAGATTGCTGCCCACGAGGAGCTTATTACCCCCGAAAGGCTCTACGAAATTTGCAGAATTGCAAGAGAAATGCTTACCGGGGATTTAGGTATAGGCAGAGTTATTGCAAGACCCTTTGAGGGTGAGTATCCATTCAAAAGAACTCCAAGACGCCACGATTTCTCTTTGGAGCCACCGAAGGAAACTATGCTCGACCAATTGGAGGCAGATGGCTTTAGGGTAATTGGTGTTGGAAAAATACGAGATATTTTTGAAGGCAAGGGTCTTACTGACTACGTATATACAGAAAACAACGCAGATGGTATGAGCAAGGCTGATTTCTATAGGCAAAAGGATTGGAGTGGACTTTGCTTTGTAAACCTTGTGGATTTTGATATGGTGTATGGTCACAGGAGAAACCGAGACGGCTATGCGCAGGCAATTGCTGACTTTGACAAGTGGCTTGGAGGTTTTCTTCAAAACATCAGCGACACCGATGCTGTTATAATAACTGCTGACCACGGCTGTGACCCTGATTTCAAGGGCACCGACCACACAAGAGAATACGTGCCGTATATTCTTTACGGCAAAAATATAGAGCCCGAAAATCTTGGCACTATAGAGGGCTTTACCTACATTGCCCAAACTGTAAAAAAGCTTTTGAAAGGTTGATTTTATGGATAACAAGGAGCTTTACAGCCTTGCTGTAGGCGCTATGAACAACTCCTACTCCCCTTACTCAAATTGCAAGGTGGGAGCTGCTCTTTTATGCGAGAGTGGAAGGGTTTACACAGGCACTAACATTGAAAATGCAGCCTTCTCACCCACAGCTTGTGCAGAAAGAGTTGCTTTCTTCAAGGCAATTTCCGAGGGTGAGCGTGGCTTTTTAAAAATTGCAGTTTGTGGTGGCAAGGAAGGTAAAATCAACGGAATTTTTGCCCCGTGTGGCGTATGCCGACAGGTTATGAGAGAATTTTGTAGCAATGATTTTAAAATACTTCTCGGTCAGACAGAAAATGCCTTTACAGAGGTTACTCTTAAGGAGCTTTTACCACTTTCATTTTCACCGGATGACGTAAAATAATATGGGGACGTGAAATAATATGAGAATCTACGATATTATAAAAAAGAAGCGTGATGGTGGTGAGCTTTCTCGTGAGGAAATCTATTTTTTCATAAACGGCTACGTTGACGGCTCCATACACGACTATCAGGCTTCTGCCTTATGTATGGCAATATTCTATATGGATATGACCGAAAATGAAACGGCATACCTTACCTCTGCTATGGCAGAAAGTGGAGATACTGTTGATTTATCCTGCTTTGGAGATTTATCTGCCGACAAGCACAGCACAGGTGGTGTTGGTGACAAAACAACACTTATTGTTGCACCTATTGCTGCTTCGCTGGGTTGTGTAATGGCAAAAATGAGTGGCAGGGGTCTTGGTCACACAGGTGGCACCATTGATAAGCTGGAATCTATAGAGGGCTTTAACACCTCCCTTTCGCCTCAGGAATTTTTTGACGTTGTAGGTAAAACAGGTATTGCCGTTGTAGGTCAAACAGGAAACCTTACCCCTGCAGATAAAAAGCTGTATGCATTACGTGACGTTACTGCAACCGTAGACAGCCTTCCTCTTATTGCTTCAAGCATAATGTCAAAGAAGCTTGCTGCAGGTGCAAAAAATATTGTGTTAGATGTTAAATACGGCTCAGGTGCATTTATGAAGGAGCCTGAGGCTTCTGTTAGTCTTGCACAGGCAATGGTTAAAATCGGCAAAAGCTGTGGCAGAAACACCTCTGCAGTAATAACGAATATGGATATTCCATTGGGCTTCAATATAGGCAACGCCCTTGAGGTTAAAGAAGCAATCGAAGTTCTTACAGGCAGTGGTCCAGAGGATTTAAAAGAGGTGTGCCTTACCCTTGCAACACAGATAGTTGCTATTACTAAAGGCATCAGCAAGGACGAGGCAAGAGCACTTACAGAGAACTCCCTTGCAAGCAGAAAAGCCTTCCTTAAATTTAAGGAATGGATTTCTGCACAGGGTGGCAACACAGAGTGGATAGATAACACAGAGCTTTTCCCGAAGGCAACTATTGAATATGAAATAGTTGCAGAGGCTGACGGCTATATAGCTACTATGGATACGGAAAAAATAGGCATATGTGCCGTTATTTTAGGTGCAGGCAGAGAAACAAAGGATTCGCAAATTGATATGAGTGCAGGTATTGTGCTTAGAAAGAAAACAGGGGATAAAATCTGCAAGGGCGATACACTTGCTGTGCTGCACACAAATAATGCAGATGCTATTAGCTCTGCAAGAGATTGTTTTGGTAAAGCAATAACAATTTCAGATAAAAAGGCAGAATTATCACCCTTGATATACAGTATCATATAAAATTTTTCTTGTGATATTTTTAGTAAGAATTACACAACAAAATTGTTCTATTCTTCCGAAGAATACAAGATAGAGAACTACCCACCACCATTCCGATTCAACAATATTAAAACATTAAACAAGCTTTCGTAACACAGCTACAAAAAACAGTAATTTTATACAAGAATGGTCCCCCTCCCTATTTGACAAAAGTCAAACAGGGATGAAAAGCTATCGCATCATTTAATTTTTGCGAAGCCTTTGCATCCCTGTGCGAAAGCATAGGGAGGGGGACCGTTTTTTTGATTATCTAATCGTTAAGAATAGTATGTTCCGTGCAATGTACTATCCTTTAATTTTTCTTGGTCGAAACGGTGGTGGGTAGTTCTCTTTCGGTCAGCTATCAGTAAATTCTACCGATTTTAACAAAAAACATAAACGAAAATTGGCTTTTAAATTTTCAAAAGCTTTTCTGCATTAAGATGGTATATTTTTTCTTTATCGCTTTCACTTAAGTCAAGTGTTTCTATCATACCTATATCCCACGATGGTGCGTGCCACGGGCAATCTGACCCGAAAATAATCCAATCTGCACCCTTTTTATCCAATATACGCTGTGCTCTGTCCTTTGGCATAGCTGCGTAGCCGAAGGCTGTATCAAAGTAAACGGGAATATCACAAAGATATTTTAATACATCCTCTCCCATATTGGCAGCACCCCAATGAGCGCAAACCATAGGGGTATCTATCCACCTCGCTGCTTTTCGCAGCCTTTCGGGTGTAGCGTGGTAAGGAGCCGGGTAGCCCATATCCTCACCTGCGTGGAAAAGTATAATAAACCCTAATTCCGAAGCCTTTTTATACAAGGGCTTCATTTTTTCGTCATCTACAAAAAATTGCTGGTATTCAGGGTGTAGCTTGATACCCTTTATACCCATAGCTTTTATTCTTTCAAGCTCCTCAAGGGCGTTTTCTGCCCAGGGGTAAACGGAGCCAAAGGGAATAATATCCTCGCTCTCAACAGATGCTATATAGTCGTTTACTGCTTTCTGTTGCTTTTCGTTTGTGGCAATTGCAAGCGTAACGCTCTTATCCGTGCCATCCTTTGCCATCAACTCTCTTAACCCTGCAACTGTGCCATCGGTCTGTGGAATAAGCCCACCACCTACATAGCTGAGCTTTTCCATGGTAGCCCTTGCTATTCTTTCAGGAAAAACGTGTGTGTGAAAATCTATTATCATAAAAAACCTTCTTTTTAAGCGTGTTAATTATAATAATACTATTCCCCAAAAATTTCAAGATAGCAAATTAGCAATTAGCTGATAGCAATTAGCACATAGCAGAGCTTTCGCAAACTTCAAGTTAAAGCTATATTTACAGCTTCAACTCTCTCTTAAGGTTTCCACCGAGAACAGCTTCTTTAGCTTCCTCTGTGATTGGTAAATTCTTTATTCGCTCTATTGCTTCAAGGGTTTTTTGAGCGTTGTTATATGGGAAATCAAGACCGAAAATGCTTCTTTCGATACCTGTCTGGTGAATGAGTGTGCACAGGTCATCGTCTGTTAAGGACCAAGCGCCCTGACGAGGGTTGCCCATATCATCTACCTGCATACCGATGCTTGTCCACCCGGCGAAGGTATTGTGTATTTCACCACGGGAGTTATTGTTCATTATGAGAAGTGCTTCTTTAAAAAAGCTGTAGCCACCCATATGCTCCATACTGAAACGAAGCCTTGGGAAGTTATATGCCACCTCATCGAAAAGGAGCATTGCATAGTCGGAAATTCTGTGCCAATGAAGTCCTGTGTGGAAGGATAAAAACAGATTTTCCTCCTGTGCAGTCTCATAAACTCTAAAGAGCTGTGGAGAATCTATTTTTACCTCTTGGTACGCAGGGTGTATTTTTATACCTAAAAGACCAAGAGAAGCAATCTCCTTAACCTGCTCCTCTAAATTATCCTCATCGAAATTAACGGTACCAAAGCCTGCAAGCTGTGGCTCGTTTGCTATTTCCCTTGCAAGCCATCTGTTTCGGTTTTCGGTAAGGTCGTACATCTCCATCTGATTCTGAAACGGTGCAAAGCAAACAGCCTTTTCAATACAGCACTCATCAAGAAGCCTTTTAAGGCAGTCCTTGTCACCATTAGGCTTTGTGTTTTTAGGAAAAAGATGTGCATGATTTGCGTAGATTTTGTAGTTTGGCACGTGAAGTCCCCCTTATAATTCATCATCAGGAAGCTCCGGGTAGTAATCCCAAAGCATTTCTTCCTGTGAGCTGGTTAGTGGTTCACTTGGAATTTCGTTTATAACCTCAGCCTTACGAATTTTACTCCAGAGTGACGGAGTAATACGGATTGTATAACCACAAGCAGATGGACAAAGCCACTCTGTCATTGGAAGCTCGGGTAAGCCGAAGGCTGAAAGTATGGTCATAATAACACCACCGTGGGTAATTATGGCTGCCTTCTGTGTGCCTGTTTTTATAAGGCCTTCTACTGTTTTATTGA
This sequence comes from Acutalibacteraceae bacterium, assembly GCA_045534355.1. Taxonomy (GTDB): domain Bacteria; phylum Bacillota; class Clostridia; order Oscillospirales; family Acutalibacteraceae; genus DTU089. The sequence continues at coordinate 1,418 of JAZSJL010000125.1, read as the reverse complement.
AGCAATCGCAAACTCTTTCAGCAAATTCCTTGTTGCTTTCGCCGTTGAGAGGACGTGCATCCTCACCACCTGAAAGCCATTGTGAAAATTCCTCATATGGCTCCAATTCCTCGGCTGTGTGGCCCTCAAACTCACCAAAGTCACACTCCTCGAAGCCTCGCATTTCAATTGGAGTTTTATCAGGGTAAAGTATTGTAGCCGTTTGCTTACAGCGTTTGAGCCCACTTGTAAATACAACGTCAGGATATGGGTAGCCGTAGTCGTTTTTCATTGCTTCAAGCTGTTCAAGACCCTCTCTGCAAAGCTCCTCGTCGGTCTGGCCGATGTATCTGCCCTCAAGGTTTCCTTGAGTAAGAGCGTGTCTGATTAAATAAACTGTATAAGTTTTCATTGCATTCTCCTGTAAAATGGTGTAATATATTATACACTATGTATAATTTTAGGATGTGATTATATGGCAACCTATTCGGAAAGAATAGTTGAATTACGAGCAGAGAGAGGTCTCAGCCAAAAGGCTGCTGCCGTTGATTTAGGTATCTCTCAGGCACTTCTTTCCCACTATGAAAAGGGAATACGAGAGTTTAACCTTGACTTTTTGTGCCGTATTGCAGAATACTACAACGTAACAACAGACTACATATTAGGCAGAACAGACAGCCGTACGGCGCTTGACTCCAACGTGCTTGAGGACGACGCTGAGGACTCTGTTTTTAAAACAAGAACAATTTACCGTGCTGCTATTATGACCCACGAAAGAATGAACGCAGGCTCCTCCCAGGGAGGCGATGCTGCCGATATTCTATATGCTATTGCCCTCTATCGTACACTTTTTGCTGCAGCACAGCAGGGCTATATTCCAAAAAGGTGGTTTTCCCTGCCACCACGCTTTGCTCAGCCACTTGCCCTTGCGGCAACGGAAATCATTTTAAATGACTTCCCCGAAAAGACTGTTACTGCAAGAAGATACGGCGGCCCCGAACCAAAAAGCATCGAGGCCGTCATTAAAGGTGTAGAAGGTATTATAAGTAAAAATTCAGATAAAATCAAGATATCGGAATAATTAAGCCTTTAATATTTCCTTATACATTTTGATATATTCGTTTGCAGACTTACCCCAGCTGTTGTCGCTCTCCATAGCACGTTTAACAAGGATTGCCCAGCCGTTTTTATCCTGATAGCCCTCTACTGCCCTTCTTATGGCGTGGAGCATATCGTGAGCATTGTAGGTGGAGAAAATGAAGCCGTTGCCTTCACCGTCACCACTATCTGTAACAGAGTCACGAAGACCACCTGTTTCACGAACAATAGGGATTGTGCCGTAGCGAAGAGCAACCATCTGTGAAAGACCACAAGGCTCACTCTTTGAAGGCATAAGGAACATATCTGCACCTGCGTAAATTTTACGTGCAAGGTCAGGC
>JAZSJL010000203.1:0-1578 GCA_045534355.1 Acutalibacteraceae bacterium | reverse complement strand
AATGCTGTACAGGCTTTTCCGTGAGGAATACCGAACTCCTCTGTAAGCACATAGCCTACTGTGTTTGGAAACGCAGCGCCACAAACGTTTAACTCAAGACCTGCATATACAGAGCCTAAATAAAGCTCCTCACGGGTGTTTTCATCGGGAACACACTTTGTTTCCCAAAGTATCTTAAGTCCCCTAAAAAGGCTTTTAAGAGCCATTTCGGCATATATACGAGGGTATTCTGTGCATTTAGGTGAGAAATACCCTTCCACAGCGTGTGCAAAAGCATCAAGCGCTGTTGTTACTGTTACATCGTAGCTCATTGAGTATGTGTATTTTGCATCACAGAAGGCAACTGCGCCATAGCAATCTGCTCCACCTATGCTTTTCTTTTGCATAGTATTGTCGTTAGTCAAAACAGAAACACCTGTAACCTCACTACCTGTGCCACTTGTAGTACCAATAAGAACTACAGGCAGTGCCTTAGAAGGATTTTTTCTGTTATAAAGTCCGTCTATATCATAGTCGGGATTCATAGCACAAATTGCAACTGCCTTTGATGCATCAAGTGGTGAGCCACCACCTATACCGATAATAAAATCCACCTCAAATTCTCTTGCTGCCTTACCACCCTCAATAACAGTTGAAGCAAGAGGATTTTCTGTAATCTTATCGAATATTTCATAGCTGATACCCTGACTGTCAAGTGCTGTTTTCACGTCAGCCAAAGCACCACTTTTAATTGCACCTGTTTTACTTGTTACAATAAGGCACCTTTTACCATACGATGAAAATATATTTGCATTGTCTATAACACAATTTTTACCACTATATAATTTTGGTGTATTAAATAAATTCTGATACATAACTCAACATCCTTACAAAAAAGACCTATTCAAGCGAATAGGTCCTTTGATTTACTGATTAGAAAAATTTCTTGTTAAGCTTATTCTCAACAATTGGAACAAGTTTTGGCATAAACACCTTTTCAATAAGAAGCCATGCAATCACGCCACCGATTAAACCAACAACAGCGCCTGCGATAACGTCTGTAGGATAGTGAACGTGAACGTAAATTCTTGAGAAGCCTACAAGGAGTGAAAGAACGAATGTAGGAATACCAATTGCAAGATACTTCTTTCTGCAAGCAAGTAAAAGAGCAAATGCAGCGCCAATAGATGTTGATGTATGGCCTGATGGGAATGACCAGCTGCTGCTCTGCTTAATAAGCTCCGGCCACTCGTATGTATAGCCTGCATTTAACCAAACCTCAGGATCAAGGTTATATGGTCTTGGTCTTGCAATGAGCTCTTTGAGAACAAGGTTATTAATAACTGATGAAATAGCAAGACCTGCAAACAGGAGAATACCAAGCTTTCTTGTCTTTTTGGGAATCAAAAGGCAAATGCCTATGATAAACCAAATGATACCGGGTGTATCGCCAAGATGTGTGATAAATGTGAAGATTGTGTCTAAAACAGGATTCATAATGCTATCGACAAACTGATAAATAGCAACGTCGATATTAACTATGAATTCGTTTAAAAAGAAATCTGCCATAACTGCCTCCTAAATAATAAAACTTATGAA
>JAZSJL010000232.1:0-5762 GCA_045534355.1 Acutalibacteraceae bacterium | reverse complement strand
TACTGCTCTCGATAAAGAGGCATTCCCTCTTCTTCGCTATCGTACAAGAGATATTTGTGTGCTTACCCGAGAGAAGTGCTCTTGTGGCAGAACCTTTATCAAAATGGCAAAGCCTATGGGCAGAACAGACGATATGCTTATTATTCGTGGTGTTAACGTATTCCCAAGCCAGATTGAGGCTGTGCTTCTCAAAGAGGGCTATGAGCCTAATTATCAAATTGTAATAGACAGAGTAAACAACAACGATACCTTCGATGTTAACGTTGAAATGACTCCTGACAAGTTTACGGATAAGGTGAGCGAAATTCTCCGTATGGAAAAAGCGCTTGCTAACGCAATGAAGATTATGCTTGGTATTAATCCTACAGTTCACCTTGTTGCTCCAAAGAGTATTACTCGTAGTGAGGGTAAGGCTGTAAGAGTTGTAGATAAACGTAAGTTAATATAATAGAGAGGAGTTTTTGATATGTCAATTAATCAGTTAACTGTTTTTGTTGAAAATAAGCAGGGTGCAATGGTATCTATTACAGATACACTTGCCAAAAATAACGTAAATCTGAGGGCTCTTTCAATTGCCGAAACACAGGATTTCGGTATTCTTCGCCTTATTGTGAACGATGAAAAGCTTGCATACGAAACTCTTTCCGAGGCAGGCTATCTCATTAAAATTACAGAGGTTGTAGGCGTTAAAATCGGTGATGCACCGGGTAAGCTTACAGCAGCATTGGGTGTGCTTGATAAAGAGGGTATAAACGTTGAATACTTGTATGCATTTATGGCTCGTACAGAAAAGCACGCTTACGTTGTACTCCGTGTTGAGGATAATGCATTAGCCGAAAAGGCTCTTGAGGAAGCAGGCTTCCACCTTATAACAGATGCAGATATAAATAAACTTTAAAATAAAAACCGTTGATAGCAATCATTGTTATCGACGGTTTTTGTTGCTTTTAAAATAATAAAATGATAATATAGCTATAGTATCTTTTCAGGAGAATTCAGTATGGATTATAAAGCATTTTTAAAATCAGCAGCAAACGTTGTACCGAGTCAGCGTCAGCTTGATTGGTTTGATATGCAGTTTTATGCATTTGTGCATTTTACTGTTAATACCTACACAGACCTTGAGTGGGGGTTAGGCGATGAGGATGAAAAAATCTTCAATCCCACAGAACTCGATTGTGACCAATGGGTAGAAGCAGTGAAATCTGCAGGTATGAATGGTATTATTCTTACTGCAAAGCACCACGACGGCTTTTGCTTGTGGCAGACAAATACCACAGAGCATTGTGTAAAAAACAGTCCTTGGAAAGGTGGTAAGGGTGACGTTGTGCGAGAGTGTGCCGAAGCCTGTAAGCGTGGTGGCATAAAATTCGGTGTATATCTTTCACCCTGGGACAGAAACAGCAAATACTATGGCACATCTGAATATAATGATTTCTACTGTGCACAGCTCACAGAGCTTCTTACAAGCTATGGCGATATTTTTATGGTGTGGTTTGATGGTGCCTGTGGTGAAGGACCTAACGGCAAAAAGCAGGAATACGATTTTGACAGATATATTAAAATTATAAGAAAATTACAGCCTCAGGCAGTTATCTTCAATGACTTTGGACCCGACGTGCGCTGGTGTGGTAACGAGGCAGGTAAGCCACGAAGAGCCGAGTGGGCAGTTGTGCCTCACGACCTGTGCTACAGAGCTGAAAAGCAAACCGATGGCAGGCTTATGCAGGGTAATCTGAAATATATGTACAATCCTGCAGAGTGTATAGGTGATTTATCTGTTATTCAGTATGCAGACGGTCTCGCTTTTTGTGGCGCAGAAATTGATATGTCTATCAGACCGGGTTGGTTTTACCACGAAAATGAACAGCCTCATTCGTTGGAAAGACTTTTTAATACATACGTAAATTCCTGTGGTAACAATACGTCATTTAATCTTAATATTCCACCAATGCCAAACGGCAAATTCCACCCTGGCGACGTGGCAAGGCTTAAAGAGTTGGGGGAGGCTATCAATAATAGCTTTGGTGAGAGCAAGAGAATAAGCTACACTGCAGAAGAAATACCTTTGGAGTCAGATACCCAGCGAAGAATCCGTTTGACTTTCCAAAGCAAGGAAAAGGTAGCATTTGTTGAACTGAAGGAAAATATCAGTAATGGTCAGCGTGTTGAGATGTTCCGTATTCTTGCTCCAACCTATGAGGAGTCCTTGTGGAATGGCTCAACGGGGGACGTTATATACAACGGTTATACTGTGGGCAACAGAAAAATATGCCCCGTAGACGCAGAAACGGATAGTATAGAAATTCAGATTCTTTCTGCAAGAGATACGGTTGATTTCAAGGATATTATAGTATATAGAAAATAATCGGGTGATTTTATGTATAAGCAAAAGCTTTGTCTTTCTACAAACAGTACCTTCGGGCTTTCCGAGGTGGAGCAAATCCGTCTTTTTAAAAAGGTGGGATTTGAAGGCTTCAACGTTTTGTGGGGGTATATGATGGACGACACAGTACGAGAATGTGCTCGTGTTGCAAAAGAGGAAAATATGATTTTTCAATCTATACACGCTCCGTGGAATATGTGTGCCCATATGTGGGAAGAAAATTCTCAGGAGGAGGCCGAAGAGGGGATTGAAACCTTAAAGCATTGCCTTGACCTTTGCAAGGAATGTAACGTGCCTATAATGGTCTGCCACGTATTTGTTGGCTTTGGTATGAAGTATAAGCCCACAGAAACAGGTGTCGAAAACTATGGTAAGATTATAGACTATGCCGAAAGCATAGGTGTTAAAATAGCCTTTGAAAATACCGAAGGTGAGGCTTATCTTAAAGCAGTTCTTGATGCGTATGCTGACAGAGCTTGTGTAGGCTTTTGTTGGGATAGTGGTCACGAAATGTGCTACAATTTCTCCGAGAATCTTCTTGCACAGTATGGTCATAAGCTTATTGCTACGCACCTTAATGACAATTTGGGTGTGAAATCCTTTGAGGGTGAAATTTTCTGGCACGATGATTTGCACTTATTACCCTTCGACGGTATTGCAGATTGGGATGAGCTTACAGATAGAATTGTTGCCTGTGGCTACCACGATATTCTCACCTTTGAGCTTAACAATAAATCAAAGCCAAACCGTCACGAAAATGATAAATATGCGAAAATGCCAATAGAGGAATACGTTAGCGAGGCGTATGCAAGAGCTTGTAAAATAGCTACTATGATAAATAATAAAAGAAATAAATGAAAAAGTGCACCACTTAACAATTTTTGCTAAGTGGTGCACATAAGTTTTATTAGAGTTTAATCAGATAAGAGCTCTGTAAAGTGCTGCAATTTCTTCAACGCTTGTGTCTCTCGGGTTACCCGGACGGCAAGCATCAGCGAATGCGCTTTCTGCAAGGAACTGAACGTCCTCTTCCTTAAGAATTTCCTTAAGGTCTGCAGGGATGCCAACCTTCTTGTTAAGCTCAATAACTGCGTTAACTGCAGCTGCACGTGCTTCTTCAATTGTCATAGCGTCTGTATTTTCAACACCCATAGCCTTTGCAATATCACGATACTTGTCGCCTGTGCAAGGTGCATTGTATTCCATGATTGATGGAAGAAGGATAGCGTTTGCTACGCCGTGAGGTGTATCGTAAAGAGCACCGAGACCGTGAGCCATACTGTGAACTATACCAAGACCAACGTTTGAGAAGCCCTGACCTGCAATGTACTGTGCAAGAGCCATACCTTCTCTGCCCTCCGGTGTGTTTTCGCAAGCGCCGGGAAGGTGCTTTGCAATAAGCTCAATAGCCTTGAGGTGGAACATATCTGTCATTTCCCAAGCGCCCTTTGTGATGTAGCCTTCAATTGCGTGAGTAAGAGCATCCATACCTGTAGCTGCTGTAAGACCCTTAGGCATTGTTGACATCATATCAGGGTCAACAACTGCAACCTCAGGAATATCGTGAACGTCAACACAAACGAACTTGCGCTTCTTCTCAACGTCTGTAATAACGTAGTTGATTGTAACCTCAGCTGCAGTACCTGCTGTTGTTGGAACAGCTATTGTGAATACTGCGTGGTTCTTTGTAGGAGCAACACCTTCAAGGCTTCTTACGTCTGCAAACTCCGGATTTTCAATGATGATACCAACAGCCTTTGCAGTATCCATTGCAGAACCACCACCGATTGCAACGATTGAATCTGCACCACTTGCCTTAAACGCTTCAACGCCTGCAAGTACGTTTTCAATTGTTGGGTTAGCCTTGATTTCGCAGAAAACGGAGTAGGGGAAGCCTGCTTTATCAAGTAAATCTGTAACCTTTGCTGTTACGCCGAATTTGATAAGGTCAGGGTCAGAGCAAACAAAAGCCTTTTTGAAGCCTCTGCTCTCAAGCTCTGCTACGATATTCTCAATAGCACCCTTGCCGTGATAAGAAATTGTGTTTAATACTATACGATTTGCCATCGCAAAAACCTCCTTGGGTTAAATTTTGAATATATTATATACCATACTTTCTTTGAAATCAATAATCCTTGTGAAAATATTAACGAAAATATTTTGGAGGTATAAACAAATTTATGATGTAAAAAACTTACAATATGTCAATTGCTTTGTGCTTTTTGCCGTGTTATACTCAATTAAACCTATTTACTAAAATCTTCTTCAGGAGTTTTTTATGGATATACCTAAAATACTTTTACAAAAAGCAGATGAGGTAACACTCAAGCTTCAGGGTGCATACCCCGAGCTGGCTTCCTTTTTTAAGGGTTGCTTTCTCAATACAATAGAAACAACAGTTACAAAGCTGGATGATGGTGGTTACTTTGTAATCACAGGTGATATTCCGGCAATGTGGCTTCGTGACAGCGCTGCCCAGCTTACTCACTACATACGCTACGCTAACGAGGATGAGGAGCTTAAGGAGATTATAAGGAGTGTTATTGAAAGACACGCACAGTTTGTGTGCCTTGACCCATATTCAAATGCTTTTAATGCAGTTGCAAAAAGCTGTTGGACTTCCGACGAAACAGATTTCCACCACGAATTGATATGGGAAAGAAAGTATGAGGTAGACTCCCTGTGTGCATCCATATACCTTGCATACAGCTATTATACATGTACTCTTGATGAAAGCATATTCACACAGAGCTTCTACGATATGATAAAGAATATTGTACAGGTATTCAAAAGAGAGCAGAATCATATGGAAAAGTCACAGTATTATTTCCATAGACCCAATGCTCCTGCAACAGATACAATGCCCTGCGAGGGTAAGGGTAACCCTGTTGCATATACGGGTATGACCTGGTCGGGCTTTCGTCCGTCAGACGACAGGTGTCTGTACAATTATCTTGTACCATCCAATATGATGGCTGTTTGCGCTCTCAAAAAAGCAGCCGAGCTTGTCAGCGTAGGCTATAATGATAATAAGCTTGAAAGCGAGTGCCGTTCACTTGCCTTTGATATAGATGAAGGTATAAAGGAACACGCTGTATATGAGCACCCGAAATTCGGTAAGATATATGCCTATGAGGTAGATGGTATGGGCAATATGCTCTTTATGGATGATGCTAATTCACCAAGCCTTCTTTCTGCACCGTATATTGGTTATTGCGATAAAAACGATGCAATTTACAAAAATACAAGGAATTTCATTCTCTCTCATGAAAACCCCTGGTATTTTGAGGGGAGCGTAGCTAATGGCGTAGGCAGTCCTCACACAGGCTACGATAAAATATGGCATATTGCACTTGCTATGCAGGCGCTAACAAGC